>JAGFJJ010000044.1 GCA_024102815.1 Phycisphaerae bacterium | reverse complement strand
ACCATCCGTAACCGACAATCGAAATCAGCACGGGGGAAAGGGGGCGGTGTGTCCCCGGCCCGCTCGCACGCCCGACCACAACGAATCAGCCCGTCTCATTCGACAACTCATGAAATATGGCGGTTAGGCCGGTCAGATGTGGCCGGTTCGGCGACTCCAGGAGCCAACGGCATCCGATTCTGGCGATTCTGCGATCAGCAATCGCGAGCGCCCTGGAGGCATTGATCGCAACGTTAGAAGGGCCGCCTAGTAATAGCGACGGCAGGCTAAACATGGTTTCAAATCGGTCAGCACACCACACGATTGCCGGGTATCACTACCAGTTCGATAAGTCGATCCTGGACATTCTACGCAGCCACCCGAATTCCCCGGTTGAGCTTGAAGCCGTCGAAGATGTTGACGTGGAAGGCGAGTGCATCCAGGTCAAGTACCATGCCACGCAGAAATACACGCGGTCCAAGATCAAGAAACCCCTCGTCGCGTTTCTTGAGCATTACCGGAAGACTGGCGGCGCGAAGCGCTACCGGCTTTACGCGCACTTTGACGACACAAGCAGTTTCGTAGACATCGACCTGTCGGGATTGAAGGCGATACTTGGTCACGACAGGACCAAGCTGAGGCTCTCCGACGCGAAGCTCAAGGCCTTCCTGACGGACCACTTCGAATGCGAACTCGCCGACGACCTCGACACGCAGCAGGCGGCAGTGCTGACCGAGCTGCAGCGTATCCTGAGCGCCTCGTCCAGCGATTGCATGCAATACTACTACAACAACGCCCTATGCGAAGTGTTCCGGCTCGCTCGTCAACCAACACTCAAAGGCCGGACCACGACACGCACCGCGTTCGTCAAAGTCATCGACCAAAAGAGTCAAGTCTTCGCCCGCTGGCTCGCCGAGTTGCGGGGCCAACGCGACTATGCCAAGGTGGTTCGCGAAGGGCTGAAAGCGACGGACGCACTGCGTTCCGCGAAGTCGCGTTTTGTGTTTCTGGCCGACAGCCTGCTGGAGCAGGCTTCGACTGGCGACATTGCCGCGCATTGCCGTACGCTGGCCGACCGCTTCTACGAGCTTGGCAAAGCGCTGCACGATGCCAAACCCATTACAGTTATCATCGAGCGACCGCGCGACGATATACTCAGCGTACAACGCGAGCTGCTGCGCAAGGGAATCTGCCTGAATACGGGCTATGAGGCGATTGAATTCCAACCTGACCTGTTCAACGAGCCTCCAATCATCAATCGTAACGCCAGCCGGGGCGGCAAGGCTGGTGACAAGGTAGCGAAGGCATCCTATCGCATCGGCGTAATCGGCGCCGATACGTACGCAACGCACCGAAGACAGATCGATCCGCCGGACAGCTTTATCATCTGCAGCCGCAACCTCCCGACGAATGTACAGCCGCCAGACGGCTGCCAGACGTTCATGATTGCGGATGTAAGTGACCTCATGGCCCTGTCGGCCATACTGGCGAAATAGAGGAGATCATGCCTACTTCGAACCTCAGCGATATCTGTAAGGTGATCAGTGTCTCACAGGACCTCATTCAGATCGAGGTGCTGGACGCAGGGGAGCTGAAGAAACAGTCGGGCCAGCGACTGACGATTGGGACGTATTTGAAAATAGCCGACGATGACGGACTGGCCGTGATTGCCGTCGTGCGGGCGTACCGGATCAAGGACCCCGCCCCAACTGACGCCCAAGCCAAGCCCGTTGCGCCCGTTTTTGTAATGGATGCGCAGCCGCTGGGATATCTGGACAAAAACGGCGCCTTCCAACGCGGTGGCCAAAATATTGCGATCCCGCCGACGCGCGTTGAAGTCGCTGACAGAGATACGCTTGCGGCGCTCTATTCCGCGACCGACTCCCCTAGCGCGCTTTGTATGGGCACTCTCTCGCAGGACCGGTCTATCGATGTGCCCATTAACGGGGATAACTTCTTCGGTAAGCACATCGCCGTCGTCGGGTCGACCGGCTCCGGCAAGTCATGCACAGTCGCAAAGGTCATTCAGGAGGGCCGCAAGCAGTCCGACGACCAGAAGGAGAAGAACTCGCTCAATAACTCTCACATCGTGATATTCGACTTGCACGGCGAATACGCCTCAGCGTTCCCGGACGCCCAGGTACTGGATGTTTCCAGTCTGAAAGTGCCGTACTGGCTCATGACTGCCGAGGAGCTGGAAGAGATCTTCATCGAGAGCCGCGAGCAAAACTCGCACAATCAAGTCTCGCAGTTTAGGCATGCAGTGCAGGACAACAAGCGCCGCCACAACCCGGACGTGCAGGTCTCGTACGATTCCGCTGTATACTTCAGCATCGAGGAAGTGTACAACTACGTTTGCAACATGAATGCTGAGGTCATCGGGCGTTTGGAGGGTGAAGACGTTCCCAAACTGGCCGACAAGACGCTAGTCACAGACCGGGGCAAGCACTACTTCGACCAACAGCATAGGTTCGTTCCGTCAAGCACCGCAGGCGCGACCAAAGCGACGAACGGACCGTTTTTCGGCGAGTTTAATCGCTTCGTACTCCGGCTTCGGACGACACTGGACAGCGAACGACTTTCATTCCTCTTCAGTCCGGAGAAGGACCCAGGCCAGCCATACAAAACCGAAGACATGGAAGCGCTGGTCGCCGAGATTGTCGGATATGGTGAGAAGAAGGGCAACGTGACGATCATCGACCTGCACGGTGTCCCATTTGAGGTGCACAGTCTGGTTGTCTCGCTCCTGAGTCGAATCATCTTTCAGGTCGGCTTTTGCCGAAAACGAACGCCGCCAAAGATAGCCAGGAAGAACGACGCGGCGGCCAACGAGATCGCCTTCTTGGTCGTGTACGAGGAAGCTCACAATTACGTCCCAAACAGCCCGCTCGTCCGTTTTCGCTCGGTGACCAAGTCTATCGAGCGGATTGCCAAGGAAGGCCGCAAGTACGGCGTGTCGCTGATGATCGTCAGCCAGCGGCCGTCGGAGATCTCCGAGACCGTGTTCTCCCAGTGCAACAGTTTCGTTGCCATGCGCCTCACAAACCCGGCCGATCAGAATTACGTCAGGCGGCTGCTGCCGGACGCGATCGGCGGACTCACCGACGCACTGCCAACGCTGGCGCAACGCGAGGCGCTGGTCCTCGGCGAATGTATTCAGGTACCGACGTTGCTGGAGGTTGCCGAGGTGACGGAGAGACCGCACTCACACGACATTCCGGTGTTGCAGGAGTGGCGCCAGGATTGGGCAGAGCTGCCGTTCGAGGCGGTGCTCAGTGGGATGAAGCGGCATTGACGTGGTATCGTCCACGGAGTGCGCCAGATTGAGGTGAGCATACAACATGGCAAAGCAATGGCTGCTGGTATCAGTTCGTGGGCCCGTTGAAGCGGTGCGGGCGGCGAAAGCGGGAGCGATGATTGCTGACGTAGAGTATCCAGCGTCGGCGCTGGGAACGCCGTATCCGCTGAACATTGCTGCGGTCCGGGCGCGGCTGAATCGCGCGAAACTGTCGAATGTCGCGGTGTCCACCAATATCGGAGAAGTCCAGGCTGTGCGGGCTTCCGCCTGCCAAGCGGCACTGGGCGTCGCCGTTGCGGGCGCCGACCTGATCAAGTTCGGTCTGGCGGAGCAGTCGCCGGAGGCGGCCGCGTACTTGGGCGGCAGCATCGTGCGGACGGTGCGTAAGCTTGTGGGAGCGCGGAAGAAGTGCTTCCCGGCCGTGTTCGTCGACGACGACATGTCTCGTTGGTTCAAGCCCTTCGAGCACGGCCCCGACTTGGTGACGGAGTGCGGCGCGGACGGCCTGCTCATCGACACATTCAACAAGCTTATCGGCAAGGGGTTGCTCGATTACTGCAGCCTCGACGACATCGGCAAACTGGTCGAGGCGTTGCGTCGACGAAAGAAGCAGGTCTGGGTGGCCGGTTCGATCTCGTTGGAACAACTACCGGGGATCTGGGCGACAGGCGTGGACGTAGTATGCGTGCGTGGAGCGGCTTGTGCCAAAAGCAGCCAGGGCGGGCGTTTCAGCGAGGTGGACAGCAAGATTGTGCGAAAACTGGTGGAGACGATTCCCTGATCGATGTTGCCGAGAGCCGAGAACGGTGCGTGCGGTGTGATTAGCCAATTCACCAACGGCGAAATTCGGTAGGAGGTTCCGGTGGCCCGGATCAAAGAGCTAGAGCCGCAGCAACTCCGCTCCGGCAAGGCGTTTCACCGCCATATGCAAGCGAATTGGAAGGCCCAGGCGCAGGGGGATGTCGCGATAGAGAAGGCGACGAAGATGCTGCGTGGCAAAGCGGGCCGCATGGACGTATTCGTAACCGTGGATGGCAGCGAAGTTCGGGCCATCGTATAGATCAAACACAGCGATTGGGACAAAATGAAGCCCAACGCCGTGCGGCGAAACGTGAAACGGCAGGCCCGGCAAGTGTGGCGATACATCGAGTCGGAGGAATCACTGACCGGGATCTGCCCGGGCATCGTCTTCCCCAAGCCGCCGAAGGACGCGCAACGACTCAGACGGATCGAGGAGCTGTTCGAGGAGGAGGGCATCTCGGTGGTCTGGGAGGATGAATCGGTGGAGGACCGTAAGGCCAGATGATCACCCCTGGCTGAGGAGACGGCGGGCGATTCGTTCTATCAACTGCCACGAATCTCCTGGATCGGACGCAGGAACTATGGACCAACGCAATGTGCAGAAACGGGGATCGCTGGGCTTTGAGGTTGATCTTGATGGCCGTATCGTGAGTAGCGCGGCGAACGTGGAGCGACTTCGCGTACTCTGGCTCGATCGCGGCATGATTGACGGGGACTTGCTCGGACCGGGTGATCCTGGCGATTTCGAGCACGGAGCCTGGCATGTCTCCTGTCATTTGGCTGGCGCCGGTGGCGTGCGACGCACGCTCGATGGGCGACTGCTGTGGCTGGAAATCTCGCATGACTCGCCGCGCGACCACTATTACGCAAGCGTCACCCATGATGACGGGACAGGACCGCGAACGCTCCCGCTGAACTCAGCGGAGGGCGGACTTCTCATCCGAGGCTCAACGCTGCTCGGGTTTGTCGAGGGCAGTTCAACGGGGAACATCTCAGCGGCGAGTGTGGTCGATTCCGATGTCGCCTTCAACAGCAATCCCCGCCAGGAGTATAACAGGCCCCCGGACGATCCAGAAGAAGGGGGAAAGGTCTGGGAGCATTGGTGTACGCTACGCGACATTCGCCCCTCGGCACCAATTGGTTCATCCGTTCTGGACGCCTATGTCGCTTTGTTGAGTGTGCTGGGAGACGTTTTTGCGGCGGTCGTCGCCCGTGGCCGCCGTGAGTATCACCATCCTGAACAGCTCGGTGCGATGGTCGTTGCGGGGTTGATTTCGCGTGAGTCCGCATTGATCGATGTAGCGCCGTTGCCAATCCCAGTCTCTTTTAGTAAGGGCTTTTCAATTGCGAATCCCCAGGTATCTCTTGCGTGCTGTACCAAGTTAGATTGGAGCGTTCCACCGCGATACTACATGTTCGGTCGCAGAATCGAGTCATGGGCGGACGGTTCGTTCGTTAGTGATACCTTCAATGCTCATCGGTGGCGCTGAGTTGGCCGGCACGGTGTTCGTACTCTTAGCACCTGTCATCTCGAACCTGGGAGATCAGTGATACCGACATGACGACAACAGGTAAGGCCGTGGGAGAGAATTCGAGTGTGTCAGTACTTGGAACTACCGGCGCTTACGCGCGAATACCGTCGGCCAATTGGCCGTGTCATGCGCATAGTACGCCCGTCGGCCATCGACCCCGTGGACCATGTGGAGGATTTCCGGATCTCGCCACGGCGGACCGAGGCACTCTACATACTCGCCTCCGGTGAGCGCATCGTCGTCACTGCGCGCCCATCGTGCCCGACTCCTGACGACGTCGACGGAGTGCTACTTCTTCGGGATGGTGAAGCGCCCCAGTGGCTCGCACATCGCTTAGCCGCCGAATCCGACGAACGAAACGCGAATCGGACGCTGGCGGAGGTTCGGCGCTCGATTGCCGAAGCATGGCAGGGAGCATTTCAGTATCGGTCCGAGCAGATCGATGCACGAGGCAATACGGTCCGGAAGGGGCTGCGACCACCGCAGCTCGGAGCGTTGTTCGCCATCGGCGCGCATTGGAGTCTGTACAACCGCCCGGCTACCATCGTAATGCCGACGGGAACCGGCAAAACTGAAACCATGCTCGCCACGCTTGTTGCGCTGACCTCCGGCCCCACTCTCATCGTCGTACCATCGAGGGCGCTGCGCGGCCAGACGGCGGTGAAGATCGTAACGCTGGGGCTGCTCCCGGAACTTGATCTGTTGCCCGTAGGATGCCCTCGCCCAGTCGTCGGAACCATTGAACGGCGGCCGCGATCCACTGAAGAACTTGCCTTTTTCAACGAGTGCAACGTGATAGTGGGCACGGTCCAGTCCCTCGCCCAAGGGACGGCAACTGCGCTGTGCCCAGAGATCGCTCAGATGATCGATACCCTGATGGTGGACGAAGCTCATCATATTGCAGCCGAGACGTGGAGAGTCTTTCGCGAGCAGTTTTCTGACCGACGCATCCTCCAATTCACCGCCACGCCATTTCGGCGCGATGGAAAGCTCGTCGACGGCGACGTCATCTATACGTATCCCCTTCGGCGAGCCCAGACGGATGGCTACTTCAAGCCGCTCACTTTCGAGCCAGTCTGCGAACTTGACCCTGAGGACTCTGATCGCGCCATCGCGGAAAGTGCCGTTGCCAGGCTGCGTGAGGACCTCGATCGCGGCCTCGATCACAAGGTCATGGCGCGCTGCGAGACCCAGGATCGTGCGCGGGAGGTGCATGGTATCTATGAGGAGATCGCGGCGGAGTTCGCGCCAACTTTGGTTCATTCGGGCATTCCGGATACAGAGGCCATCATTCAACGAGTTCGAAGCGGCGAGAGTCGGGTCGTTGTGTGCGTTGACATGCTGGGCGAGGGCTTCGACCTGCCAGAATTGAAAATCGCCGCCATTCACGACACACACAAGAGCATCGCCGTGCTGCTGCAGTTCGCAGGAAGGTTCACACGAGTATCGGGGAATGCCATCGGAGATGCTACGGCTATCGCCAACATCGCCAATCAGGATGTCTCGGCATCGCTGGAGCGCCTTTATAGCGAAGATGCGGATTGGAATCACCTGTTGAGTGAATTCAGCTCCCAGGCGGTTCGGGAGCATGCAGAGCTCGTCCAGTTTCTGCGCGAGTCGATTCGGCTTGATGATACGAACGATGCTGAACGGCTGTCGATTTCGAGCGCCTTACTGCGTCCAAAGTTCAGCGCTGCGGTCTACCGTTGCGCGTCGTTTCACCCAAGGCGATTTCACACAGCCGTTCCGCAAAGCAAACAGGTCGCCGCGGTCTGGCTCAACGAGTCAACGCAGACGCTGTTCTTTGTAACGCGCGCTGAACCCGCTGTGCCCTGGTCCCGCTCGAAGGAACTGATCGATCGACAGTGGGACTTATTCGTGCTGCATCATGATCCAACGCCAGGCCTGCTCTATCTTCATTCGAGTGACAAGACGTCACTTCACGAGAATCTGGCCAAGGCGGTTGGGGGACCGAACGCAAGCCTTGTTTACGGCGACCAAGTCTTCCGTGCTCTGGGTGAAATAGCCCGGTTGCGCTTCTTGAATGTTGGGGTCCGAAAGCATGGACGCAGGAACATCAGCTACGCCATGTACACCGGCGCGGATGTCGCATCCGCGCTCTCGGCTTCCCAGCGTGCCGGATCCATCAAGTCCAACCTCACCGGGGACGGGTTTCGAGATGGCGAGCGAATCTCGATCGGCTGTTCGTACAAGGGGCGCATTTGGTCCAAGGATCAGGGACCGATCAAGCGATTCGTGTCGTGGTGTCGAGTTCAGGGACGTCGGCTACTTGACGATTCCATCGACACGAATTCGATCATTGAGAACGTCATGATTCCAGATGAAGCCATGTCGTTCCCTGATAAGCAAGTCCTGTCGCTAGAATGGCCTCATGAGATTCTGTCGCATTCCGAAGACCGTGTCGTGATCCTCCAGGGTGACAACGAATTTCCGCTTTCCGTCGTCGAATTAAACCACGCTGACGTTGATCGCCTGAACAGCGTGCTCAGGTTTACGATCTCCTTCGATCAATACCGATCGACGTTCGGTCTGACCGTTGGAGGCGACGTTGGGTTCAGCATAGATCGTATAAGCGGACCGGAACTTCGGATCAGAATCGGTCGCATGGAACACCCTATCGAAGACTACTTCACGAATTACCCGCCGCTTGTCCTCTTTGTCGACCTGGCGGAGCTTGATGGGAATCTCCTGTACGAGATGGCTGGGGATCGTGAATTCACCATCCCAGCCGAGCGCTTCGAAGTGTGGGATTGGGCCGGAACGAATATCCAACAAGAGTCGTATTGGAAAGACGGCGCGGCTCGTCCCGATTCAATACAAGCCAAGGCAGCGGAGCATTACCGAGCAGGTTGCTTCTCCGTTGTGTTTGACGATGACTCCAGCGGCGAGGCCGCTGACCTTATTTGCATGACAGAAGACGACGAGCACATCCGTCTCGCGCTGGTTCACTGCAAGTTCACGACGTCTGACGAACCTGGACGACGCTTGAAGGACATAATCGAAGTCTGCTCTCAGGCCGTTCGATCCGGAAGATGGATCGGTCAATTCAAACGGCTTTGCAGGCACGTTGTGGATCGGGATCGGCGTCTGCGCCACGCCGGACGGCCGACCCGATTCATGGCTGGCGATCCACGAACGCTGAATTCGGTCTTACGTGCCAGTCGGTTTAAACAGGTGCGTGCAGAGATCGTGATTGTGCAGCCTGGACTCTCGCAGCAATCGTGCACACCGAGCCAAGCCACGGTCCTTGCAGCCGCACACAGCTTCCTCATGGAAACCGTAGCGACCCCGCTAGATATCGTGTGCAGCGCGTGAGCGCGGCAGGTGCGTTGTACCGCGCTCCCATGGAGGATCTAAACGAGGACTCCCGACCACGGGCGCTCTACGTCAAGATCGTCTGTCGTGGATCGTCGCACCCCTCCTGCAGGTGCCAGATTAGGCGTTTGAAGTGGTAGCGCTGGTGCTGCAGGCCGTTCGCAGCGGCCAGCACCTGGCCGCGTTCGATCGCAGCCCACGCGGCGGTCTCTTCGTTGCGACAAACATGTAGCCGGGCCGCGAGTTTGGTGGCAATCGTGCGGAGATTCCCTTCCATTCGCGACCAGTTGGCGTAGAGTTCGTCGAGCCAGGATGTCGCAGCGCGGTAATCCCCCAGATACGTGTGCGTCTCGCAGCAACGGATGAGGGCATCGTCAATGGCGTGCGAGTCGCCACTCGCCCTCGTAAGGGCTAGGCTCTCGTGGATGCGTTCGGCGGCGGCTGTCGAGCCGGCACTGCGCTTCACCATGCACACAGCCGACTCGCGCAGAATTCGGCTGCGGAGCATGCTCACGGCCGTCCGTTCTCTGCGGGCGAACCTACAGCTGTCGATGTACGTCAACGCCCGGCGATGACCTGCGATCGCCTGCGGGAAGAGGTTGCGGGCGTTATATGCCACGGCTATGACGTGATAGGCGCGCGCAGCCGTCCCATGATCACTAATGCTGTCCGCGTAGCGTGCGGCGTGCCGGACCAGCGTTTGGGCCCAGGCACGTCGGTTGTTCATGGAGATCAACGTGTGTTGCAGGGTGCCCCGAATTGGCGAAACTCCGTCGTTGAGCACGCTGGCCTTGGCTAGCAGCGTTTGCGAGAGGACGAAGCACTTTGACGTATAGGTTGGCAGGTAGTTGGCCTCCACCAGCACGTCATTCAGCGCCGCGAATCGGACGGCGGCCGAAAGCCCGGTCGACTTGATCGCCACAGCCCGGCTTGCCAGTTCGTCGGGATCAACGGACGCAACTGAAGGCTGGGCCACGCCCTCTCGCCGCCAACCCAGTTTGATGTCCAGTACAAGGCGGAACGGCATGAAGCCGGCGTGAAGCAGCCGGTGGCAGCGCCTACACAACACGAGCCCGTTAATGACCTGGGTGACACCCCCCGGGCATGCGGGAGGATGTGGTGGGCCTCGAGGCTGAGATGTGGACCGTCGCAGTACGGGTGCGTACAACGATGGCCCGCCTCGCTCTTCAGGGCTTCGAGCTTAGCGCCGTGGAACGCCCATGCGCGATCTCGTTCGCTTCGTGGGATGATCTTCTTGTCGAGGGCGCGTCGCATGCCTCTGGCATTCTACCATGATCGCGGCGTCTAGGATGGGTGTAGCGGAGCTCGTGCGCAACAGTGGACGTGTCCTCCAAATGCGAAATCGCCGGTGTCGGCGCCTTCGTTTGGATGTCCATTGGGAGAAGCTGCTCCATAGGTCTCGCAGCACGACCTGCTATTTAGCGTGCCAAGTCGGACGCCAGTGCCGAACTCATCTCCATGCTTCAGTTCCTCCTCAACGCGAGAGCCTCCGGTACTCCTCCCGAAACGCCAGCCGACCGCATCTCTTTCGCAGATCATTCAAGAGCCGGTGGTGGCACTTACCCAAGCGTTTCCCGCTCCCACACGGGCACGGCTGTCGGTTGGCCTTTCGCTTCTGAAGCGACGCCAACAGCACCATGCCCATGCACTGTCTATCCGTTCCCACGCCGAGCAATTTCTTGAGGTCCTTGATAATCCCCTTATTGCCATGGTCCAAGTCACCGAACGGCAGCCTGCCGTGTTGCTCAAAGTACGAGTATCCGTAGAGGTACGGTACAACGCACTTGTCCACGAACTCGATGACCGTTGGCGCCATTCCAACCATCATGCGAAGGCGGATCATCGACCCCAAACAAAGCGCATTCTCCGCTAGTTTGTGGAATGTCCGCGGAATACGCCCGCCTCGCTCCCACACGCGCGGCAACTTCCGGGGAAACGTTGCGGGGACCTCAATGCGGATCGCGTACGCGTCGGTTATCGCCTCTAAGCCGCATGGTTCAGCGGTGAACGCAATATCACCGGCGATCGCCACTCCCAGGCCGGCGTGCGGCGCCAGCGCGAGCCCGCGGTATTTCGCGAGCAGCGCGTCGACACCACATGCCCGGTACTGTTGCTCGAAGACCTCACGCACAGTCGGACCAGGGTTGCAGCTGCGACTTCACGTGAATTCGCGGTGCGGCGTCCACCGTGGCCGCCGTTGCCGCCGCGCCGAAACGAAACAGGTCGTCCTTATTGACCGAGAGATCAAAGCTCCGCCTGATAAATTGGGTGAGTTCGTCCGCACTTGCCGCGTCCGCGAGGCGTTCTATGTCATGACCGAGCCGCTTGTGCCACGTCCAGAAGTTCTGTTCGAGGCGCGGATCGGACTTCCACTTGTCCGCAAAATCCTCGTCCGGATTGACCGGGTTGGGGATTCTGGGTTCTTCGTTGCGAATTAAACTGGGCATCGCTGCGATGATCTCCCGCAAGGCCCCGAACAGATCAGTCTCACCGCGGTACGCCCGTCCGGCAAGCGTGGTGATGATGATCGAGATCGGCTTCAGGTCGCGTTGCCCATTGAACATTACATCGCGATGACGCTTGAGGAATTGGACCGCGCGCTGCAGTATCGTTTTGCACATATGCGCGGGTACGTCCTGAACGGACGCGTACGCGCCCTGCTTCACCAGATGAAGCGCGTGGCGCATCTCGGCCTGGCGCATCCGCTTTCCAAACCACTGCGCGAACCCTTCCGGGTTGCTCTGTGGCCAATCTGGGCTGACCACCGCGTAGTTGGGACGGGTGTTGTCCGTAATGGCGATGGCGCTTACCGCTTCATCCGGCGCGACGCCCGCCTTCAGCAGTGCCTCCTTAATGAACTCGTCGTTCGGGATCGCCGGAAGGATGTCCATGTGAAAACTGACTTTGTCGGCGTAGTCGAGCCGCCAGCAGCGTTTCTTCTCCCGCGGCGGCGCCTTCAGGTTTTTCGCTTTCGCGTACGCCTTCACGTCATCGCCAACCAACTCCTTCAGGGCCCGCTGCGTCACTTCGGACTTGCTCAGCATCAGCCAACAGACGAGATCAAGGTCATACTCGTCTCTTGCCAGCAATGCACGAATGACGGTTCCCAGCCGAAACGATCCCTGCGAAAACACAACTGGGTCCAGATTCGCCAAAGGTGAGCCCTCGCGATGAAACCATCGACCCAGCGCCTCGTACCGTTCGATTGCTAGGTCGTAATACGAAGGTGGAACATCGATCAGATCCACCAGGTGCTCGAGCACTCGATTTGTGATAGTCGCCTTGTACGTCATTGTTTCTCTCCCGGTGGAATCCGAATTGCCGGCACAAAGCCGCCGAGTTCATTGACTTGATCGTAGACCTGCCACGGGAGGTCGGTCTTCGGCATACGCACGCGGCCCAGCTCCACGCAAACCGAAACCGGCGCCGCCGGAAACACGTGCAGCATTGCATCCTGCCCGTGATGTTTCTTGATGCGATCCAAGAGCGGCCGCGCCAGTTGGCGGAAACGCTGTAACTGTTCGCGCGAACGCAGCAGATCATTGTTCGGCGCGGCGACCGCCACCCGCCAGATCGCGACATCGTCGCCGAGCACCTTCTGGATGCGCTCGTCGGAGACCGTCGCGCTCAGTGCCAGCACCAGCGCAGGTGTCCCGCTCTTTTCTGGCGGCGCCTCAACGATGAACTCAAGCGGGCTGTCGTCTTCCCATTGCCAACCCTTGGGCTCCTTCTTGAGTTGAAAGACGTCCACATCCGGCAGGTCGGTCATGAGCGACCCGAGCAGCATGAGCAGCGGTTGCGGCGCCAGCGCGAACACAGATAAATGTTCGATCGCACCCGCCGCCATCCGCTCGCGAATGCGACGGCCAAACATCGTAATCAACTGTTGCGCCTGCAGATCCCAGAACTTCGCCGCGTTGTCCCTGAGCGAACAGTTGTGCATCCCCAGCTCGATCGGCCGGTCCTCCGCCGGATACCGCGCTGGAAACAGGTGCTGTTCGGTCGCCTTCCGTGAGAGCGGCGAATCGTGGTCGCCGATGTTGGCGCCGTAGAACACGACATGCGATTTGTGGCTAGGATCGATGCCGGTCACGCGCTCGATGCGGGCTTCGTGCTCGGCTTTCATTTCCTGCAACAACGCGTCGGTGTAGCGGCCTCCGTCCTCCTTGTCATCGATCTTCTGATGACACTCGTGGCAAACGAGCATCAGGTTGGCGAGATCATTGAGCTCTTCTTCGGTGAGTTCGGCGCTGTGCCGCGGACCGCCGCCGCCGACCGCGTAGATGTGCGCCTTTTGTGCCGTATTGACCTGTTCGGCCGTCACCGACGACTTCCACAGCGGCTTGTTGCAGCCGCGGAATTCGCAGCGTCCGGCGGACTTGCCCCAAAGCATGCGCTGCACTGGATCAGGCACGTCTTTTCGTTTCAGTTCGTTGGGCATCTCTCAAGCCCTTCATTGGCGGCCCATGAATCGAAATACACGGCGTCACCGCTGACGTCCGTGCGATGCCTGCCCGTGGACCGTACGCGCGCACATTCCCTCCGTGAAACCTCACGGGCCGCAAGAACGCCGTCCAGCGCTCGTCGATCGCTCCTTCAAGGCCTCCACAAATCGCAGCGCCAGAATCACGGCTAGCGTCAGCTGCATCCACGTTGGCAGCGATCTCACCGCAGCGAGGAACATTCCCAATCCCTGGGTCACCCCCTTCAAGAACAACTCCAGGACATCTACAGGCAATCCAGTTGTCGTCATCAACAAGGCTCCTTCCATTCTCCGTCACGTTACCATCCGCAACACCGCCGGCTGCGCCGCAGCTCTCCAGGTCCATTGCGGCCACCATTCGAACCGTTCACACGACTCCGCATGCAAGCCGGACCGCGGCTCGCACCGTTCCGGTGTATCCGCCGAGATCGACCACAACGTGCCAATGCCCGGGGTACGGAGGCCGGAGCCGCACCGGCGTACGTCGGTAGTACCCACCTCGATACTGATAGGAGCGCCCTGCGCGGTACGCCGCAAATGCACCATCGTCCAGCAACTGGACATTGGCTCCATGATCCAGCGTGACTTCGATTACGTCCTCCGGGCTGCACCACCCGTCCCAGTGCAAGAAGTCCATCGTTCTATCCTCTGCAGTACCAAGGCTTTGCACGAATGCCGCAGGCCTCGTCGGCCAACAATGTACCGCGCCGCTCATCTTGGTTTACGCTTGACCGTGACACGCCAATCAAAATGGGCTTTTATCTGTCACGGTTTGACGTAAACTTGACTGTCGCAAGGATCCTCGACCGGCAGAACAGGGCATGACGCATGGCTGACGCGGGGCTTGAACTTTCCCAGGAGAATGACGGTGACCTCCTGGTTATGATTTCGTGGCAGCCCGATGACCCGGACACTGCCAATGCCGCGTTCGAAGAGTTCCACGCGCGCCACAGGCACTACCTGTTCAAGGTTTGCTACCGAGCCTATGGCGAGGAATTGGGCAGGTACGGGGTCCAAGACCTGGTTCAGGATACATTCTACCGAGCATTCACGAGCGCCCATACGTACGAGGCCCGCCCGGACGCGGATCCGCAGGCCCAAGTACGAGCGGCACGGGCCTGGCTGGGCACAATCGCTGGGAATCTCGTCAACGACGCGCGGAGGCGCCAGAAACGGCGAATACGCCTCGTTACCTGCGAAGAGGAGATGATTGCTGACTGCCCGGATCGCAACGAGCCGCACCGTGAACTCTCACCAGATGAACGAGCCGTCCAGGAAGGGCTGACCGAAGTCCTTGACGAACGGGAACGAGATGTGCTTACGACATACCTCGCTTACTACGATCCAGAAAGTCCGCATCAGTACCCGCCTGCAGGTGTGATCCCCGAACTGTGCGAGCGGTATCGAACCACCGAAGAAAACATCCGCCAGATCAGGCGCCGCGCTCGCCGGAAGCTCAAGCAGTTCGTCGAAGACGCCAGGCGTAATTTGGAAAGGATCGATGGCCATGTCGCGAGCTAAGGACAACAACAGCCAGCCCTCGTCGATCGATGACACGGCGTTCGATGCGCTCGTGTATCGCGTCCTTTCGGCAACGGGCCGCATTGTGCCGCGCACCGAGGAGGAGGTTGCCCAAGTCGAAGCCGAAATCGATGAATGGGACGTCGAACTCCCCGAAGGGCTTTCGCGACCTCCAACGGGCCCGTCACCGGTCGACGACGCCGATGCTGAGCCAGTGCTTGAAAAGCCATTCTTGACAACCAGCGAGAACTTGGCTCGAGCTGCTCGATGTGGTGCGGAAATCCCTCCCGAAATCCAACAGCGAATGGAGGCAGACAGGCAAAGAGCTGAAAGCGAGGCCGACGGCAATGGCTGATCAGCCTACAACCGCTGACAGTCGCCTCACCGAAATTGCCGAATTGGCCGAGGCGATCGCCGAGGAATCCTTTCCCGACGTTGCCATTGACCCAACCGTTCTCATTCGCCGGAAGAAGATCACGCTCAGCCGCGGTCAATATGGTGACTCTTTCGACGGAATGCTGGAACATCGCGGGGGGCGTTTCCACATTTACTGCAACATCGCCGGAAATCGCAATCCAGCACGCATTCGCTTTACGCTTTCGCACGAGCTTGGCCATTACTTCATAGATGACCATCGCCAAGCGCTTGAAGCCGGCCAACCTCCGCATCCGTCCCTGAGCGAATACCAATCAGATAATCCCGTCGAGCGCGAAGCTGATCACTTCGCCTCCAATCTTCTGATGCCCAGCTCACGTTTTCTTCGGCTGGCCCGCAAGTCAATGCCGGGCGCGCCCGCCATTCTGGCCCTCGCAGATACCTTCGAGACATCCCGAACCAGTACGGCCATTCGATACGTGCAGTTGGATGCATCGATTTGCGCACTCGTGCGCTGGAAACCGGATGGCACCGCAACCCGCTGGTTCTCACCCAGCGCCTACCGCATAGGCTTTCGCAAGATCCATACGACCGCAAATCACGTTCCGCCAGATTCGGCGACAGGCAAAGTACTGCAAAGCCTTGATCCCGCGCCGGCGACCCATTTTGAAGGCACTACGGTCGCAAGCCAGTGGTTCCCGTTTATCCGCCAGGGTTCCAGTCAGGATGTTTTAGCCAAGGAGCATGCCATCCCGCTGGGTGAGTTTGGAGCACTGACGATCGTTCTTCCCGACGCCAAGGACCCCAGTTGCCACCCGATGCGATGGTCGTAGGTATCTGTCACACGTGACAGGGCCGCACCCTGGACACTCTCTCCCGCCATGTCCAGTCAACGCAGCTCAGCGCCGTCTCGTATTGGACGAGTTGTCAGGCTCTGGCATTTGAGGTGATAAGGGCGAGTAGTGCTATCGCGGCACGCGTTTGAGGCGGAATAATTGGCCAAGCATTAATTACGATGCTGAGCTCGGGATCAGTCGCTCCAATGTGCGCAAGCGTCGCCCCAAGACGCTTTCGCGGATCGTCGTAGAACCTGAAGTAGCATTGGTTTACAGCATCTATGATTCGGATGTGTAAACCGCAGGCTGCGGCGGGTCCGATTGGGGGCGGCTACGCCGCCGCGACGGCCCGATCGTACATCTAGGGGCGGTGAACCTGTTCCCACCGGAAGTCGTGCGACGGGCTCTTGCGAGCTACAACGACGTCCAGCTTGGGAATTCGGTGCTCGGCGCGCAAACACTTGTGATGAAAGCACTTACATCGCGTTTTTCGGCCAAAAACGAGGGTTACAACTGAGTCGCAAGTCACTGAGAACTCGATAACAAGTCACTGCCAAGTGACGACTGACCAACTCAGTGACCAACTCCACAGGGGGCACACGACCCGAAAATCGTCCAAACATGGGAGACGCCCACCCAACCCCTAGCTACGTTACGCAACGGAGTGGATGATTCGCTTTGGCGTTGTGCCCAGCTTCGGAAGACCAGTACTTCCGCTTGCTCGATGCGTACTACCGCGCCCGGGGGGCGTTGCCGTGTCGGATGACGATGAGACGGTGTGCGGAGAAGTACTGGCGGATGGACTCGGGCAGCGCTTGCCGCAATCGAGAGGCGTCGCGCCAGCGGCTGATGCGCTCGTCGCGTTTCTGCCGATCGAGTCGCAAGAGGAGGGTCTGCACGCTGGCGCGTAGCTCCTCGCGCGGCGGCCCGAAGTAGGCCTCCCAGTGGTGCAGTTGGTTGCAGACGTGGAGCCGACTGGCGACGATTTCGGCGGTGTTCTGGCGCCAGACCTCGTACCGGCTGCGCAGTTCCGTAATGACGTCGTCGAGCGCCAGGTTGGCCGTCTGCCGGCGGTCGGCAATCAGCCGCGCGGCCGGGTCCCCAGATGGAACCGGTACGTACCCCGCAGCGACAATCGCGTTGATGCCGTGGTCGGGCAAACGGCGCTGCCCCGATGCTGGAGTTACGGAAGAGGAACGGAAGCATCATGGCCGTCGGATATGGATGGTTGGAGCGTGCCGAGTTCGATCCCTCGGAGGGTATAACGCTCTTGATCGTCAGTCAGAAGGTTCGAATCAAAGGGCGAAACCTCAATAGCGAAGTTCATCCATCCGTCCGTCTCTTCGAAGGAGCACTCCCCATCGTGTGTCGTGGTTACGCGAAGCCGACGGACCAACGAGCATGTCAGGCCGGCGACCGGGATACAGTGATCGAGAGCGTTGCGTGGTGACGCACGTCAACGGACATCCTGTCCCATCTCATTCATGGATCTTCGTGGCTTTTGCCGAACGTTGATTCTATCGCGAGGAGGGAGTCTATATCAACTAACGGCTTGATCTCGGTGGTGGTCACAGCAATCGGCCTCTCTGGACCTTAAGCAAGAGGAAGGAGCGGCAATGTCGCGTTCGACTGCGGCCTTGCGCGCTGCGTCCACGCGATCCCAGAAAAGCCGCATCGCTTCAGTCCGTTCGGCAGGATCGTCGATTCTGCGCAGCAGGTCACGATCCTCGATTCTCCAACCCTCAAATGTGACTTTGCGACCATCTGTTGGGTCCACGTAGTCACCAGTATACCGTCTTGGCGGACCGCTTCTGGGTTCAAACTGCATTTCCACGAGTCCACTCGCTGTGCCATCTGTGTCCGAGCGCGAGTAGCGGTACATGTATCCCACACAAGGCCAGCCGAGCGTATGCAATTCGGTTGTATACCTGCCCATCGCCCCAGCCTCGGAATCATCTTCGCCGGAGATAATAACACTTTGACCGTCCGGTTGGATTCTTGTGATCCCGGTGCCAATCACTTTATCATCCTTCACCATCCGATCTATCCATGAGCCTTCAACGTAGTACCTCCCGAGGATGAGCTGGCGAACTGGACGCCAATTGAGAAACCAGCCATCAAAGACGCCCCTCAAGAATTCACTCGTTCCCACGATGATCACGCCGGCGACAATTACAAGGACGGGGGCCGACACTCCCGGCTTAATGAGCAGCTCATTCGTGACGTGTGCTATGACTACGCCGACGCCGACACCAACAGCCGCAACGTACCTATTCGCTCTATCGAGGCGATGTCTCATCGGCTTGTCCAGTGCTCGGTCGTCCGGGTCGGTGCTTCATTATTGATCTTTGATTCGACAAATAAATGTCTCACAGTCTGAGGTTCGCATGATGGAAGAACGAGCGCAGCAGACTCTGGCTCTTGCCGGCTTGGTCGAGGGAGTCGATGACTTCCTCGGCCAGGGCGCCGGCATCGTCCGGAA
>JAGFJJ010000043.1 GCA_024102815.1 Phycisphaerae bacterium | reverse complement strand
CCTATGGAGTACACCCCTCGGAGACCTCGATCAACCGATCAGGCTCTTCGAGGGGATTTTTTTCGGTCCCTCAGCAAGCTCGCTCCGGACGGGCGGAAAAACCATCAGAAAGCTTGCTCACGCACACAGGCGGTTCTCACACCCGAGTTGCTTCGTCAACTCCTTCAGCAGTCGTTGGCACGAGTCAAGGGAAGGTGGTTCCCGGGGTTGCATCAGACCGTCGACGCTGAAAGGAGCATCCGTCGAATCCTGGCAGCGCCGGATGCCTGGATGGCCCTGGGGACGGTTGCCGATCGGCTCCGCTCAGAAGCGGAAGGGCTCGACGAAGCCCTATCTGGTCTCTCCAGTGCGTTGGCGGATGACGTGCGAAAACTCCTAGAGGCCGCTCGCAATGCGGAAGTATCGATAACTCAGGTGCGTGCATTGATCGAAGCAGGCGATTTCGACGTGCTTGGGGAGCAGTTAGCTTCTTTCGCCGATGACGCTCACGTCCTTAACGGGGTGGTGCGTCGGCTCAGGGCATCCAAACAGCCGATAACCCTCGTCGCAACGAATGTTCTTGCCGATGTGCATAAGGTCCAGGAGGTCAAAACCGAACTCAAAAGGGTACTCGCAACTCGGATCGCGGCCGTTGTGGCGGACGCGGGATGCGGAAAGACTCACCTGTCGGCCGCAGTCTGTGCACCACGGGAGAACATTCCATCGGGAATCCTGTTATTCGGTGCCGACCTTCATGCAGGACACACCTTGAATGACCTAGCCGGTACTGTCGTCATTCACGGCAAACCCGTAGCCAGCTTTGAGGCACTTGCGGCTGCGGCAAATGCAGCAGGAGAGCGTGCCGGTCGAAGGATTCCGATCGTCATCGATGGTTTAAACGAGGCGGAGGATCCTCGCGATTGGAGGCCAGCACTCGCCTCCTTGGATGTCGTCCTCCAGGATCATCCGTACGTGTGTGTCATTTGCACATTGCGATCTGCGTTTGCTGATGACGCGCTGCCAGAAAGAATCACGCAACTCGACATTCCTCATTTTGAGCATGACACGGTGTCTGCAGTCAGGAAGTACTTTGGTTACTACAGAATTGATCCGGCTGATGCTGCCCTGCCTTGGGCCTTGCTTCAACATCCACTAACGCTGCGGATGTTCTGTGAGGTGACCAACTCCGAGAGAAAGAAAACTGTCGGAGTCGAGCGAATGCCAGAGTCCTTTGCCGCCCTCGTCGAAATGTACCTTGATCAGGTGGCACTCCGCATCTGCGAGTTGTCTCCTCGGGTGCGTCGGTATTACGCAAGCGACGTGCGTTCAGCGCTGAGCCAAATCGGCACCGCGCTATGGGAGGAGAAGACGCGGAGCATCGGGCAATCGGATCTCCGGAGCTGCTTAAAAGATGATGCACGGCCTTGGAGCGAGAGTATTGTTCGGTTACTTGAAGATGAAGGTGTTCTCATCCGCCATGCCGATTTCGTGTCAAGTGCCGGACGTGAGGCCATAGTCTTTGACGCGATGGCAGGCCAAGTAATCGCCGATGCCATACTGGACAAGCATGGAGGAAGCGGCTTTCAATCATGGCTCGACGATCCACACACGCGAAAGATGCTGTGGGGCGAATACAGCGACCGCCACCCTTTAGCAGAAGACATTGTTCACGCTTTGGTCGGCTTAGCTCCGCGTAGGCTTGGCCGCCGCCAATTGTGGCAGTTCCTATCCGGAGACGGACGCTCAAAGGCACTGCACCAAGCAGCATGGTTGGACTCGCGCTACCTTGATGCTGACACAGTCTCGCAGCTTGCTACCTTAGTTCTTGACGAGCCAGGTCACCGAAAAGACCTATTGACGCGACTGTGGCATTTACGGGCAGCGAACGGACATCCGCTTAACGCCGAGTTTTTGGACTGCGTTCTTCGTTCGGCATCGATAGCGGATCGCGACCTCCGCTGGACCGAATGGATTCGTGCGAATCACGAAAAAGTGATTGAGGATCTCCAGCGGTTGAGCGACAAATGGTCGACGAGCGACGCGCTGACCGACGCAGATCGACTAAGGGTGCGATGGGTCATCTGGCTCCTCACAAGCACAGTCCGGGTACTGAGAGACCATGCTACGCGCGCGTTATACGCATTCGGCTGTCGCGATCCTGCAGGCATGTTCGCCATGACACTTGAGTCTCTCACCGTAAATGATCCGTACGTGCCAGAACGAATGCTTGCAGCTGCCTACGGCGTGGCGATGTCATTATGGGCAGATCCTGCCGGCGATGAGCTTCGCACACACTTGCCCACCTTCGCACGAGCCATCATCGACGCGATGTGGGTCCCCGGTGCACCGCATTCAACTTGTCATGCTCTGATGCAAGACTACTCAATGGGGGTCGTAGAGGTAGCGAGGTTGATAGATCCGAGTTGTGCTTCAGGCCCCGAGGGCAAGCACCTGCAGCGCCCTTTGTCGCATGTCCCGTCGCCATTTCGCCCTCTAAGTCGAATTCCAAAGTCGGTGAAGGCGGCGGCGGATTATGCCATTCACATGGATTTTGGAAACTACACAATCGGAGGCTTGATCCCTAATCGAGGAAACTACGATTTTCACAACCAGGACTACGAGAAGGTACGTAGTCAGATCGAGTGCAGAATCGTAGATCTAGGCTACTCCCCAGGGCGATTCGAGGACACGGATCGACGCATTGCTGATCTAGCATGGCGAGTCCACAGTCGAGTGCCACATACGGATCGATACGGCAAAAAGTACTCATGGATTGCTTTCTTCGAGATGTATGGTCTGCGTCGTGCCAAATCACGGTTGTCGGATTGGCACGACGACGAACGATCTCCGGACGCTGACATCGACCCGAGTTTTCCCGCGGAAGCACCAACGTGGTGGCCGGACTTGGCCGATGTGTTTACGGCGAGTCCGACCGATATCCGCGGATGGCTAACCGTTGGGGCAGTTCCCGACTATAGCCATCTGCTTCAGCATGAACTCTTCGAAGGCGAGCATGGTCCGTGGATACTGTTGGACGGGTATATTGAGCAGTCATGCAACCATGATGGCAGAAGGGTGTTTACATTCCTGAGGGGAATTTTGGTTTCCCGCTCTAAAGTGGGCGCGTTGCTTGAGGCTTTCAACAGCACTGGGTATCCCGGCAATCACGCTATACCAGATGGTGGAAGCGACTACTACACCTTTGCCGGCGAGATTCCGTGGTCACACCGATACGCATCGGGGTTGCGTGATCGGCGAGGTAAGGCAAAGCGACATCTTGAACGTGCGTTGCGGCGCTATGGGCCGACGCCCTCGGAGGGTATCCGTGTAGAGATACCGATCCATAACTATGCGTGGGAGAGCCATCATAGCGAGCTGAATCAGGCGGGGGGAGCAACGGTACTTGCGCCCGCGCTGTTCGAGCGCTGTGGCTTAGTTAACCGTCGTGGCACTTGGGACATGTTCGATCGCACAGGTCGTCGTGGTTCGATATACCGCCGATGGAAAAATGCGGGCGATCGATATCGAAGTGAAGTACTGTATTTGCGAGAAGACCTGTTGGCAGATTACCTAAGCGTCACTCGTCAAGTGTTAGTGTGGTTGATGTGGGGTGAGCGTGGCTTCGACCACGATACGTTCAGGCAGCATGAGACGGAGATCCGGGAGGCGCACGTTGGGTACTCGTTCATTCACCGTAAAGGTGTCCAGTGGGTCCCGTGAGGCTCACAAAGCGGTGTCCGGTCACGGACCTGTAGGTGCGATGAGTCCGGTAACGCGTTCATGTGTCACTACACGTCGATTGCAGTGACGGCATCGGCGAACGCGAACAGTGACCCCAGCCCGGTGGCGGGTGTAGACAGCGAGTAGATGTCGACAGCCGCAGGAGGGGCATTCGAGGCCGCGTTGGGTCTTGAGGTCGCGGTCGTCGTTCATCGCCGCCTCGGTATCTGGAGTTCGGCGAAGCTGATCCGCTCGGGCTTCGTGGCGGGCTGGGCATCCGTTCCCAGCAGCATCGCGCCCTGCATTGACGCAGCGACGGCAGTTCCGACAACGCCGTCGAACCAATGGTTATCGCCTCGCTCGGGACGTATCTTCCACTCGTCGACGGTGTCAAGAAAGATCAGACACTCAAAAATCGAGCGGCTAGGCGGCGAAAGCAGCGGCCGCAGTCGTGGGCGGGTGGTCCGGGTGATGGGAAAGGGGATGAGAAGGGGCGTCCGGGGAAAGGCGGGCTGAAAGCGGTGGTCAACGGGCGCAAAGCTGCTCGTTAGGCAGGTTCGAGACGCGACATCCTTGCACGCCGAGTGGACCGCTCGAGATTGCGGGGTTGCGGAACGACGGATATAGGTGCTCCGGCGGCGGGCGTGGCGGGGCTAACGATCAAGTTCGTTGATCGTCGTCACGCCTGCCGGCGCAGGTCATTGCCTGTCGGTCAGCCAAACGTCGCTCGGCAGTTCCGTGAGATTCTCGCTCAGATGTGGTATGTTGCCCAAGAGGTAGCCTGGGAAGTCTAGGCAATGGCGCCAACCGAACGGGGACGCGGCATGTGCCGGTCGAAGGTTGTCGGCGTTGAGTCGCGGTAGCACATTGCGACGACGTGCTCTCGACTTGAAGCGCCGTTTGCCAAGGCCACCGTCCACCCGAGCGGGCGAGATGCCGGCCGAGCATCCGGTCGCGGGTTTGCCGGGCTTCCATTCCCCGTTTCGCCCCGATTGACTTTTGGGCAACAAACCACGTCGGACCAAGTTTCTGAGCAAGAGTTTCCCGTCTTTGAGGATTCGTTTGACCGAGTCTTTGTAAGTCGAGCGGACACCCAGCTTCTTCAGCTCGCCGAGAATGCGGGTTCAGGGCGTGCATGACGCCGAGTTCTACGCGGTCAAGATGTAGCCGTTGCTCATCAACGCGATCACGATCGCGTAGCACGCGAAGGTCCAGAGGGCGGAAGCAAGGTGATGCTTCCAGAGTGAATTTCCCGCTCGAAACTCGATGATTCCCATGACCACCTGCCCGCCAGCAATAAGCCAGGCAAAGAAGCCCGACACCAGAAACAGCAAGAGCAGATTTGCGATCAGGATTCCCGACGGCCCGCCGGGAACCACCGGCAAGAAGAACGGGGAAAAGTAGCCGATGCTCGCCACCGTCAGCACGATCGGGTTAGCGTAGATGAGCCAAAGCATCAGTGGCGCCTCTGCAGAGGGGAATGTTCATTCGCAATCCTTCTTGACTGTAGCACCCCGGCAAGTCGGTTGGCTGCCACTCGCGGCCACTGGCCGGGCCATTTTCGCGGGGTGGCCGGCGGTGGCCGCGAATTATCGATTGTCGCAGGCAGTCACCATCGGTCGTTGCGCAGCGCCCGGACCTGTGTACCACCCGCAAGTCCGGCTGGAAACTGGCCGCGGCCGAGGGTTCCGACAGCGGTCGGAAGGCTCATCACGCGGAGCGTGATGGCTACTTTGGGGAGGGGCTCTTGTGCACCCTGCTTTGACGCTCCCGGCGCCCGATGGCATCACCCAACACCGGTCGCACTCAAGAATTCAGATCCTCAATTTCAGATCCTCAATTGATGTTCGACTCGTCCGAAATCCGCGTCCCGCGAGTGGCCATGTGCGAATTGAGCGAGTCGCTTTGCTCCATAGTCCCGCAGGCCCCTCCCCAGCCCTCCCCGAAGGAGATCGTGCCAGCTTATAAGTTTCTTCGTCGTCGGAGTTTAGAGCGTTGCAAGAGCGTCCTCGGCGTTCCCGTACGCCGAAGGCGTTCCCGTACGCCGAAG
Organism: Phycisphaerae bacterium; assembly: GCA_024102815.1. Lineage (NCBI taxonomy): Bacteria > Pseudomonadati > Planctomycetota > Phycisphaerae > Phycisphaerae bacterium. Next base: position 111 of record JAGFJJ010000043.1, on the reverse strand, counting down.
GCGTTCCCGTACGCCGAAGGCGTTCCACAGTCACAGCCCAGGGTCGCCCGCTTCGGGCGCACCCTGGGTGAGGTCGTGATTTCGAGTTCCCTTGTACGCCGAAGGCGTTCC
>JAGFJJ010000042.1 GCA_024102815.1 Phycisphaerae bacterium | reverse complement strand
AGCTGATGCGTAACCTGCGATCCGCTCGCTCACCTACCGCTCCAGTTCTGCGATGTACTGCTCGACGAGCCCGAGCTGGGTCTGACGGTCGAGGTTGGTTCCGACCACCTTCTCGGCGAGGTCCACGGTCAGGTTCGCGACCTCACGCTGAGCGTCGGCCATGACCCGGGCCTTCTCGGCCGCGGCGTCGGCGCGTGCCTTGTCGAGGATCTCCGCTGCTTGAGCCTCCGCCTTGGCGACGAGGTCCGCCTTCACGGTGTCGGCTTCGCCGCGGGCCGCGTCGATGATCCGCGTCCGCTCTGCCTGAGCCTCGGCCAACTGCGCCTCGTACTCGGCACGGAGCTTCTCTGCTTCGGCCTTCGCCTTCTCGGCTTCTTCCATCTGACCCGCATCATGAAATATGGCGGCTAGGGCTCGGGCGGATGCAGAGCACGATGTCGAGTATCGCCTGTATCGGTGGTCGTCAGAGCCTGATTCTCCCGGATGACCGGTGGACCGATCGGCGGCAGACGTAATCCCACGGCCAGGCGCTGACACAGGTTGAGTTTAAAGGTGTGGCTGTCGCAACGTCCCTGGTTGGCCTCGGGGCGGTGACCCGGACGACGGCCCTTGCGGAATTCGGTACGACCCCGCGCCGAATCGCGGCGGGATGGAGCCTTTGCCCCGCCTGGTGTCTCGGTCCATCAGGCTCCATGCGGTCGAGCGCGAAGGTACGATGGGAATCCGACCGCACCCGTTACGAATACCGTTCACGCGCGAGTCGCCCGGAGACTCACGACGAAAGGGCTATTGCTGGAGACTTCCGGCATCTGAGGAAGGTGCCGGTCGACGGGCAAACTCTATCGATCGTGATGACCCATTGCTTGGCCGAGGAGACTCCGGGACTCTCGGCGAAACACGAGCTACGTGTCCGGCAAAGTGACCTCCGCGAGGTCGCGCGACGGCGTCTCTCGACCCGACGCATGGTGCGAGGCGGTTGGTAAACCCTTACCAGAACCGGCGATAGAAACGAAAACGCCGGCGCGTCTCCGCGCCGGCGTCGTTTCTTAACCCCTGGGTCGGCGGATTTCGCTTTCGACCGCCAACTAGCGGGGGCACGGAGTTCCAGCAACTCGCGACCGCCGCAGCTCGATCCGTCTCATACAAGCCCAATTGAGTTTCCATTCACCTGGGGTCCGCAAGGGGTCCAGGATGTCGCATAGCGTCAGTCAGCGTCACTCAACGCGCCCCTCCGGCCCTTGGCGCACCGTCATCGCTATTGCGTACCCAACGGCCATCCGGCCCGCGATCTCGCCACACGGTAGCCCGTGTGGCCACGAGGCGGCGTTAGGGGCCCACCCCGCGCGGGTGACTATGGGCGTGTGTACGCACGTGATAGCGCGGGCTGCTGCGGCAATAGGTACTTCCTGGCGAGGCTGGCCGGTGAGGCCCAACGAACCTGCCCCCAAAGGAAACAGAGTTTGTTTCGGTTGTCCGGTCCGGTCCGGTTTTCGAGGAGGCCACGGGACGCGGCCCGTTGGGCCGTAGTCGAAAGAGGGCGGCGGGTGGTACCGGCGTACGCCTCGGTGGCCCGGTGGCCACGGGGGGCGTCGGGGCGCGTTTTGGGGCCAACCCCGAAGGTCGAGGACAGCCACGCCGGTGGCGCGGCGCGAGGACGCGGCGCGACACCGGTGTTCGCGCCCAAGATGGAGGCTAACAGATGAATGTCGAGCTGCTGCCGCTGGCCGGGATTAAGCCATACGAGAAGAACCCGCGTGACAACGATGCTGCCGTCGACGCGGTCGCCGAGTCCATCCGGCGGTTCGGGTTCCGCCAACCCATCGTGATCGATGCCGACGGCGTCATCGTTTGCGGGCACACGCGGTGGAAAGCGGCGCAGAAGCTCGGGTTGACCGAAGCGCCGGTCCACGTGGCCACCGATCTGACGCCGGAGCAGATTCGCGCGTACCGCATCGCCGACAACAAGACGAACGAACTCGCGTCGTGGAACCTCGAACTGTTGCCGATCGAACTCGGCGAACTGAAAGACGCAGGCATCGACTGGTCGTTGCTCGGCTTCGACCAGGACGAACTGGCCCACCTGTTCGACCCCGGCGTCAAACAGGGTCTCACGGACCCCGATGAGGTCCCCGCGCCCCCCGACGAGGCCGTCACCAAGCCGGGCGACCTGTGGTTGCTCGGCGATCACCGTCTCCTCTGCGGCGACAGCTCATCGGCCGCGGACGTGAACCTGCTGATCGCGGTCGATCCAGTGAAGGCGGCTGATCTGCCGGCGGGTTCCGACGTCGTACCCGCGCTGTTGCCAATCCATCTCTGCAATTGTGACCCTCCGTACAATGTCCGCGTCGAGCCGCGCAGCAACAATGCGATCGCGGCGGGGAACAGTTCCTTTCCTATGCCAAAGAGTCAGAAACTGACCCAAGCGGTCGACGCGGCGCGTGGCAACAAGGGGCTGCATCACCACCAGGCATTCGACGTAGCCAGGCAGGGTGTGAAGCACGCCACGCACCAGAAACTCCGTGCCAAGGATCGGCCGTTGGCGAATGACTTCGTAAGCGATGAGGCGTTCGATCAGATGTTGCGTGCTTGGTTTGGCAACATTGCCCGCGTGCTCACCCCAGGACGCGCGGCGTACATCTGGGGTGGGTACGCCAACTGCGCCAACTACCCGCCGGTGCTGAAGGCCTGCGGGCTTTACTTCTCCCAGGCCATCATCTGGGTCAAGGAACACCCCGTTCTGACGCGGAAAGACTTCATGGGTAACCATGAGTGGTGCTTCTATACATGGAGAGAAGGCGCGGCGCATGTTTTTCTTGGTCCGAACAACGTGCCCGACGTGTGGTCGGTGAAGAAGGTCAACCCGCAATCGATGATCCATTTGACCGAGAAGCCCGTCGAACTGGCCGTGCGGGCGATTCAATACTCGTCGCGCGTCGGCGAGGCCGTGCTTGATCTGTTTGGCGGGAGTGGTTCGACGCTTATCGCGGCGGAGCAGACGGGAAGGCGAGCGTATCTAATGGAGTTGGACCGGCTCTATTGCGATGTGATCGTCGCCAGATGGGAGAAGTTCAGCGGAAGGAAGGCGGAGTGCGTCAGCGCCCACGGGCGAGACGCGCCGACCGGACAGGTAGCGCCGGTCGTCGTCAAGCCTCCGAAGGCAGGTCAGCTGAAGTGAACTCAATGATCGCACCTCTGATGGAAGCGATTCCGAAGGGCGGCGGGCCCTTGACCAGGGCGTAGCTCCGCCCGTTTGGGTTCAATGCTGGTATACCGCCAGTTCAGGCGTTATCGTGTTCATGGAAGGCAGAATACCGAGCGGTGTGATCTGAAGGGAGTTGCGATGGGACGTCTTTTGGTAAGCGTGAGGGGACCTGTCGAGGCCTTGGCGGCCGCGCGAGGGGGGGCACACATTGCCGACGTTGAGCACCCTGGTTCAGCCCTTGGGACGCCCTATCCCCTCAACATCAAGGCCGTCCGCGAGGCCTTGGATGCGGACGGTTTCGGAGATCTGCCGATCTCCACCAATATCGGCGAGGAGCAGCGAGTACGAAGCTCGGCGTGCCAGGCCGCTCTCGGCGTTGCCGTAGCGGGAGCGAACTACGTGAAGTGCGGCCTCGCGGGCCTTGACCCTAAGGCCGCCGCCTACCTTGGCCGGAACCTCGTCCGCACCGTCAAAGAGTGGTGCCCGGAGTGCAAAGTGTATCCGGCGGTATTCCCGGAGGAGGAGTTCGCGGTTTCATTCGACCCGCTGACCGACGGTCCGAAGCTCGTTGAGGAGATCGGCTGCGACGGACTGCTGATCGACACGTTTCGGAAGGACATCGGCAAAGGCCTTCTCGATTACTTCACGATCGATCGGCTTCGCGCGTTTGTTAATGATCTGCACGCCCTTGGCAAGGAAGCTTGGCTCGCAGGGAGTCTTTCCGGAAGCGACTTGCCTGGGTTGTGGGCTATCAGTGTCGATGTCATCTGCGTCCGGGGTGCTGCCTGCGAAGCCGGAGGAGGAGCAATGCGCTTCGGTTCGGTTAAGGACTCGATTGTCGGGGAGCTCGTCGCGACGCTGTCCCAGGTGGCCGAATGATGTATTTGACACGCATACGACTCAAGAATGTTCGATGCTTTGAATCCCTTGACCTTCGGCTCGGAGCGTCCGCCCAACCGACACGCCTTGCCGTCGTTGTGGGCGATAACGCCACTGGGAAAACGGCATTGATGCGTAGCATTGCGCTCGGCTTGTGCGACGAATCAAGCGCAGCGGGGCTAATGAAAGAGTCTGACGAGGGATACATTCGCCGGGGCTGCCAACGGGCAACAATTACGCTCGACCTGTTCAGCCCAACTCGGCGAAAGGAGCCCTTGCAGATCCGTACGACAATCGAGCGGATCAAGCCCGGCCGCATCGCCGTTGACCGGGTACGACAATCTACTAACCCTGCCAAGGGCGCGTTCCCCTGGCATGCTCTCTTTTTGGCGGCATACGGCGCAGGCCGCGGGGTGGCTGGCACTGGTGACGTCGCTGATTATACACCTATCAACGCCGTCTATAACCTCTTTAATTATACCGAAGGCCTCCAAAACCCGGAGCTTATGCTGCGGCGCCACAGTAACGGCGCCCAGATTGAAAAGGCCTTGACAGAGTTCACTCGTACGAAAAAAGTCCATCGGAAGAAATCCGGCGTACTGGTCGACGGGCCTTGGGGCAATGACATGCCCTTGCGCGATCTTGCCGACGGATACCGCGGCGCGATTCTGTGGCTAACTGATTTGCTTGGCTGGGCTGTCGCCTTCAATCCCAAGTTGCACGACCTTGCACAACTCCGCGGCATCGTTCTCATAGACGAATTGGAAGAACACATGCATGCGCGATGGCAGCGCACCGTTATCGACGATTTGCGCCATATACTTCCAGGCGTCCAGTTTCTCGTCACAACACACTCACCACTCATTGCCTCAAGTGTCGGACTCATAAAAGAGGAGGCCAACTTGGACAAGTTGTTTGCTCTTGAGCTGCAGGAATGCAATCGAGTAACCGCGTTCGACCACCCGCACATGAATGGCTGGCGGATGGATCAGGTATTGGCTTCCCGGGCTTTCCGCTACCAGATTCACGCCGACCCCCAGTTCCGAAACGGACTTCGACGTGCGTCCGAGTTACTTGCAAAGAAGACTCTAACCCAAGCTGAAAGGCGCCAACTGAAGCGGATTAGGGACCGCATTGAGGACTCGTTGTTTACCTCAAATAGTCCCGTGGAACGGGATGTTGAGCTCGAAATGAGGCAGAAACGACGTCGTGAGATTCGCAGCTTGGAGCATGATTTGTTTGGTCAAGATGAGTCACAAGCATGATCCGAATACACCGGACCGCATGCCCCGCATGCCTGGCGGCCAGTACCACGGAAGGGGAACTGTACCGAAAAAAGGAAGTCGTCAATGCGCTTTGGAGAATGCAGCATGGCAAGTGCTGTTACAGCGAGATACTAATTCCCGAGGAGGGGCATGGTAAGGCCGTCGAGCACTTCCGACCCAAGGCCCACTTCAAGTGGGCGCGCAACGATTGGCCTAACCTTCTCTTAGTCTGTCCGCAATGTAATGGAAGGAAGCGTGATCAATTCCCAGAAATGCTGACAGACAATGAAGGTGCGGCGAAAGTCGTCTACATCAGGGCATCATCCGAACCCAAGGCCGCCATAATTGATCCGTCTTCAGGTGAGAATCCTGAAGACCATTTGACCTATATTCTCGATGACATGGATCCGTTGTATGGTCAGGTGACGCCAAGGAACGGAAGCCAGCGCGGGCGCGTAACGATCGAGGTTACGGGTATAGATGATGCGGTATTCTGGAGAGAGAGATTCGAGCGCCTTAACGATGTGCTACAGAATCGGTACCTTGAATTGCTGGCGGCGAAGAAAAGCGGTGACAATGATTGTCTTGCTGCTGCGCTTCAGCCGTTCGAGCGGTTTGTTAGCTCGAAGGAGAAGTTTGCCGGAATGGCAAGGGAGTTCGCCCGGATGAAGAAGTTGGGCGAGCGATTCGGATTGACAATCCCATGAAACATGCGAATAGACCCATGGACGCCAAAGGAACTCCATTCGATGTCTCAATGGCCGCCTACGGCAAGGAACTCATTCTTGATCTGCATGGCTGCAACACGAGTGTTTTCACGCGGGCCAGCATCGAAGCGTTTTGCACTGAGCTTTGCGATCTGATCGACATGGAGCGCTGCGACCTGCACTTTTGGGACGATGTCGGCGTGCCCGAGGAGGAGCAGCAGACGCATCCCAAAACAAAGGGAACCAGCGCCGTACAGTTTATTCTCACGAGCACAATCGTGATCCATACACTCGATTTGATGAAGGCGGCGTATGTGAACATCTTCTCGTGCAAGGAGTTTGACACGGACGAGGCCGCGCGGTTTACGGCCAAGTGGTTTGACTCGAAGGACTGGACCGCGAACGTTGTGGTGCGGCGCTAATGGCCGTCGACGAACAAGAGACGGAGAGTTTATGGCGCTTCTTTTGATTGAACAGGAGTTCGGGATTCCGGCTGTCGAGGCTCACCGAGGGCTGCTCGCACACCTTCGGGAGGCGAGGATAGCCGACGGTCTTGTCCCAGTCAGGGTTGTCCTGACGGAATCGTCTGCTTCAGGCTACCGGGGAGAGTTCGGTGCGGTTTGTGGTTTGGCAGAAGCGGGCCGTGTACCACCCCCGCCAGTGCTTGAGTTTCGGCGGCGGCTGACGGTAAATACGCAGCGATTCAACCTCGCTCTCGTGGTTCCGACGGGTATCGGTGCGGAAATCGGCGGGCACGCAGGTGACGCCGGACCGGTGGCACGGATGCTTGCGGAAGTGTCGGACACGCTGGTCCTGCACCCGAACGTGGTCAATGCCTCCGACCTTAACGAAATGCCTCCCAACGCGCTGTACGTCGAAGGAAGCATTTTGACTAGGCTCCTCATGGGAACTGTGGGGCTTCAGCCAGTCCGCTCAAACCGGGTGCTGGTGGTGATCGACGCTCATCGTGATGAGTACTTCGTCAACGCGGCTGTTAATTCGGTCAGCGGAGCACGTGCGGCCTATGGCCTTTCGTGCGCGGAAGTCGTATGCCTTGACCCCCCCGTGAAACTCAGGGCACGCTTTTCGGGCTCCGGCCGGGCGTCTGGACGCGTCGAGCAGATGGAGGGTCTCTGTTCGCTCCTTGAAGAGCGTAGGGATCAATACGATGCCGTGGCGATCTCGTCGGTCATTGACGTGCCGCACGAGTTCCACCAGGGGTATTTCGACGCTGGTGGCGCAATGGTGAATCCGTGGGGCGGTGTCGAGGCCATGCTGACGCACGCTCTGTCGAGCATGTACAACGTACCCACGGCCCACTCGCCCATGTTTGAATCGGAAGAAATCGCCAACATGGACCCAGGCATTGTCGATCCTCGGATGGCAGCGGAGGCGGTCTCCGCGACATTTCTGCAATGTACGCTGAAGGGCCTGCAACGCAGTCCTCGAATCGTCACCGATTCAGAAGCGATGAATCGGCCAGAAGTTTTCACGGCTGCAGATATTGCGTGTCTGGTGATTCCAGACGGGTGCCTGGGGCTCCCGACGCTTGCCGCCCTTGAACAGGGAATGACAGTGATCGCCGTGCGCGAGAATCGCAATCTCATGAAGAATGATCTCACTGCGCTTCCTTGGGCGCCGGGCCAGTTTTGTCAGGTGAGCAATTACTGGGAGGCGGTCGGGGTAATTGCGGCGATGCGAGCAGGTATTGATCCGGAATCCGTTCGACGACCACTCGCGAAGACCAAATTGTCGAAGCATGAACAACATCGTTGGAGCGGCCAGGTCAGATCGGAACAGTACCCGTCGTCAAGGGAGGCCGTGGAGAATCCAGCCAAGGGCGTGCAATTCACGAGGCCGGTACCGCCGAGAAACGCTTGAAGTGCGTCTTGCTATGTGGGGCAGGTCCGATCTGGTAGGAAAGCGTGAATGGCGTGCCGTGCAAACGCCCCGCAAACATGCGAGGCGTTGACGGAGGCGGGATGATGTGCTCAGGCGGACTTGGGGGTGTGGTACTCGAACAGGCCGCGATCGATCTTGTGGAACCGCGACGCCTCGCCCTTGTCGCGCTCCTCGCGTTGCATCGCGGCGTACAACGTCGCGTGCGGCGTCTTGCCGTTGGGGCTGGACCACAGACCCTTCTCGGCCATCGTGGCGATCAGTTCCTGGGCTCGCATCGGCTTGCCGGCGCTCTTCAAGACCGTCGCGGCGGCGTCCAACGCGCTGGTACGCTTGGGCTTGGCGGGCCTCTCGGCCTTGGTGTCCTTCGCGCTGGCGTTCTTCGCCGTGGACTTCGCCGCCCCCTTCTTCGCCTTGGCGCCACCCTTCGTCTTCTTCGATCCGGTCTTCTTCGTCGTTGCCATCGATGTTCTCCTGTACAAGGAACTGGTCGCGCCAACCCGGCGCGGCGTTGTGAACTAATTGATCGGGATCGTGACCATGCGGTGCTGACCGTCGGGCATCACGATGTCGCCAAGAATGGCGAACTCGACGCCCGCCGCTTCCAGGCGTTCAACCTCGCTCTCGGCGATAACCATGTTGCGGCCAGCCAAGCGTACCGCCCGTCCGCCGTCGGCCTCGCACCATTGCAGCGCTTCCCAACCGGTCTTGAACTCGATCCCGCGAACTTCAATCGTTCTCGTTGCCAATGTTCATCTCCTTCGTTTGGTGCCTGCCATGCCGACGCGACGCGGCCAAATGGTCTTGAATCTCGTGCATTCGCGACCCGCTCAATCGGCGAAAACGGTGTCGGCCAGACCCGCGACCAACAGGTCGACGATCTCCTCGGCGACCGGTGTCGTCGGCCGAACGTCCCAGCCGCGGTCGAAATTGACCACCACCGCGCGGTCGGCGATGCGCTGGACCCAGAGCTTCGAAATGCGACTCGCGTCCAACTCGTAGTCAGGACAGACGGCATGCTCGGGGAACACGAGCGCGTCGAAGCGGTGGCCACCGATGTTGCCCATCACCCACGAGCCACCGGCGTCCCGCTGTTGCAACTTGGTGATCTTCAGCGTGTCCAGCAGGTCCGTCGGCTCGTCGCTGGTCGTCTCTGGCAGGTTGTCCGTCATCATGTTTTTCTCCGCGTTCGGTACGCCCCATGCGTACACCCACATGAGGGCAACTGTCGCGAACGGAATCAAGCTAATTCCCCGGGAATTCCGGGGGCTTCCGGCAGAATCTTCGTGGCCAGCGCATGCGGCATTCGGCCGCGCCAGGCACACGAACTGCCTGTGGGTGGCCGCACCGCGTGGAGGGCGGCGTGATGTCCGGCGGTGACGCGGCCATTGAAGCCAAGCCGACGCTGAACCCGGCCGCGCTGCCCGTGACCGACGCCGCGCGATTGCTCAGCGCCGCAGGCAAGCAGGCGGTGACGACTGAGCAGTTGCTGGCCGACATCGACGCCGGTGCGCCGACCAACGGCGACGGCACGATCAACATCATCCACTACGCAGCCTGGCTCATTCGGGAGATGTCGAACCGTGGCGATTGATCCGCGCCGCCTGCGACCGACGCAGCTCGTACAACTGCTCAACAGCACGCCGATCGGCGAAGTAATCAGCGAGCGGCAGTTGTACCGGCATCGCACGCGCGCGGGTCTGCGGATCACATCGTCGGCCGACCCGCGCACCATCGATCTGCTGCGCTACGTCGCGTGGCTGGTGATTGAGCGCCATCGCCCCCAGCCGGAGCCCGACGGCCTGACCGGCTACGACGCGCATCGCGAACGCGCCGCGCAGCGCAACCGCGAGCTGTCGCTGAGCGGGCGCGACATCGGCGAGATGCCCGTCGTGGTCAACGCCGATCGAAAGCGCCGGGCCGAGCGGGACTTCCGGTTCTTCTGCGAGCAGTACTTCCCCGCCACGTTCCACCTGCCGTGGTCGCCGGACCATCTGAAGGTCGTCGCCAAGATCGAACTGGCCGTGCTGGAGGGCGGCCTCTTCGCGATGGCCATGCCGCGAGGAAGCGGCAAGACGTCGATGTGCGAGACGGCCTGCCTGTGGGCGCTGCTGTATGGCCATCGCGAGTTCGTCGCGCTAATCGGCAGCGATGAAGAGCACGCGTCGAACATGCTGGAATCGATCAAGGCCGAACTGGAGAACAGCGACGCGCTGCTGGAGGACTTCCCCGAGGTTGTCTTCCCCATCCGATCGCTGGAGGGCATCCACCAGCGCGCCGGCGGGCAGCTTCACCGGGGCAAGCAGACGCACATGGGTTGGACGGCGCGGGAGATCGTCCTGCCGACGATCCCCGACTCGCAGGCCTCGGGCGCCATCATCCGCGTGGCCGGCATCACCGGTCGCATCCGGGGCATGAAACACAAACGGGTGGACGGGTCCTCGATCCGTCCGGCGCTCGTGCTCATCGATGATCCGCAGACCGACGAGTCGGCGCGGTCGCCGTCGCAGTGCGTGACGCGCGAGCGCATCCTCGCCGGAGCGATCCTCGGCCTGGCCGGGCCCGGGCGCAAGATCGCCGGGTTGATGACCCTGACCGTCGTGCGGCCCGATGATCTGGCCGACCGCATTCTCGACCGCGACAAGCATCCACAGTGGCAAGGCGAACGCACGAAGATGGTCTACTCGTTCCCGACCAACGAGGCGATGTGGACGCGGTATGCGGAACTGTGGCGCGAAGGCATGCGCGCTGATCGCGGAATCACCGACGCAACCGAGTTCTACCGTGCCAACCGCGAGGCAATGGACGAGGGCGCGGAGGTCGCGTGGCCGGAGCGCCATCACCCGGATGAACTGTCCGCCATTCAACACGCGATGAACCTGAAGCTCGATCGCGGCGAGGCGGCGTTCTGGGCCGAATATCAGAACGAGCCACTTCCCGAGGAGCACGCCGACGAGGATCTGCTCACCGCCGAGCAGATCGCGGCCAAGGTCAACGGGCACAAGCGCGGCGAGGTGCCCATCGGCTGTACGCATCTCACCATGTTCATCGACGTGCAGGGCAAGGCGCTCTTCTACCTGGTAGCGGCGTGGGGGGATGACTTCACCGGCTATGTTGTTGACTACGGCACCGAACCGGACCAGAAGGCCGAGTACTTCACGCTGCGTGATATTCGCCGCACCTTGGCGATGGCGGCGCCGCGTGCCGGACTCGAAGGCGCGATCTACGCCGGCCTGGAACGACTGACCAAGGCGACTTTGGAGCGTGAGTGGCGCCGGGATGATGGCGCGATGGTGCGGATTGATCGTTGCCTCATCGATGCCAACTGGGGCCAGAGTACCGACGTGGTTTATCAATTCTGTCGGCAGAGCCAGTATGCGAACATCGTCATGCCGTCGCATGGCCGCTACGTCGGCGCATCGAGTATCCCATTCACAGAATACCGGCGCAAGCCCGGTGAGCGCGTGGGACACCATTGGCTGATTCCGGTTGTCACCGGCAAACGCGCCGTCCGCCATGTTGTTTTCGACACCAACTACTGGAAGTCGTTCGTCCACGCGCGGCTTGCCGTGTCGATGGGCGACGCCGGCTCGCTGTCCCTCTTCGGGCGCAAGCTCGAGCAGCATCGCCTGCTGGCCGAGCACCTGACCGCCGAGTACCGCGTGAAGACCGCGGGCCGTGGCCGCACGGTAGACGAATGGAAACTGCGCGCCGAGGGCCCCGACAATCACTGGCTGGACTGTTTGGTCGGAAGCGCCGTGGCTGCGTCCATGCTCGGCGTACAGGCTTTTGGGGAAAATGACGCCAGGCCGCAGCGCAAGCACTATACGCAAGAGGATCTCCGCCGGCGTTGGGCATGACGGTCGGGCGCAGACGCTGGCCGACTCCCGTGAATCCTCAAGGGATTGTCTGTCCCGATTGCGGATGTTTCCTTCCGCGGCCGAGGTGCTCTACGAAGCCCTCGATGTTGCGGAACGAGAGATTGGAAGGACCCTGGGCGATGAGCCCCACAGCGAGGCAATAGGCGCTGTGTGGAAACCAAGAAGCGAAGAAGCCGCAGGCGCGGCCGCGACCGACGCGTAGACGCCGAGCGGGCCATGATGGTGGCCCTTTCCGCCGGTCGCTGCGCTGCCCACCTCGCGTCGGCGGAGGATATCGAAGCCATGAATTGGAGAACCTGGACTCCGTAGTAAGGCGCCGTCTTCGGGGCGCCCCCGCTGGTTCGTCGCTGCAAGGCAGGCGTCCGAACCCTCCAGATCCAGCCACGCTACGACTCTGTCGTTCCGTCCTCCGGCTCGGTAAGGATTACATGATTTTGATTGGTTTTGCCTATGAGGTCGGCCGCCTCAGGACCCGGAGGCGTGGTCGAACTGACTCTAACGGAAATATTGACGGGCACCTTCAGATGCCCGGGAGTTTTCTGGAACAGGTGGTGGACGCCCCGGAGGGTATCCACTATCGGTTCGCCTGCGAGAACGACCTGATTGGTGTCATCAAGGAACTTGACAGCGATTGACAGACTCTCCGACTTGACACGTAGCGCCAACGCGGTTGACTGCAACGGCAATGGGTACAGAAAACGAGCCGCATCGTCTAGATTCAAAACATAGCCCTCCGGCGAGTTCGGTCGAGTGAGCGGGATGAGGGTGACATCCAACGTCTGCGTTGACCCTTCCACCGGCGTGTACCCGAAATCAGCGCCGAATCCCTGCTGCAACCCTTCCATCACATTGACGCCATCGATGAGAAAATGAGCTGAACGGATTCTTGCCGGACGCGAACTTCGACAAACCACCGTCAGGCGCATCCCTGGACAGCCGATGGCCTTCATGAGTTGGAGATCCCCGGCCAATTCCAGCTTCGCCTCAAGTCGCACTGCCTCTACCGTGCCGGGGGCGCCGAAATAGTTGTGTATCGTGTGCGCCGTCTGCCCTCCCGTTTGGCCTTGGTTCGTGATGACCGTCGCTTGGGACACAAAATTGTTGATGGTCAATTTGACGAATCGTTCGGCGGTCGCTTCTTCTACGGGTAACGAACCGAAGTGTCGAGATTCGTGTTCCCGTTTCATTCCCATCAACCGGTCGACCGTATACGCGATTTCATCATCGTCCACGATTTTGTGATGCACGTTGCAGAACAGTATGAGATTGTCGAACCCGTGACGATCTACATTGGACTGAGCAACGTCGTATCGCGCCGCCCCAGATTTCTCACCCTTGATGTGGCAAATCTCTCCAACGACTGACCCAGACTCGGGATCAATCAAAGGCGTGGAGCACTTGGGGAAGGCGCAGCGGTTCCCCGATACGGCAAACAGCCGCTTCACGGTGGGACGCGAAGGCTCTTTCGGGCCATCTCTTGTAGCCATCGGGACAGCTTCCACACAAGGGACAACTCTATGGGTGACTCGCGAGGGTGACTTGCGACACCGTTGAAGACTCGGCCGCCTTCGCCCACGCCGATACCAGATTACCCTTCGATCACGAGGCAACGCAACCCAAGCCCGAGAAGCGCCATCGTGCGCCTTACGTGACTTGGGCGCGGCAGGGACTGATCGAGATGACCCCGGGCAATGTCGTCGACTACGGCGTCATCTGCCAGCGGCTCAACGAATTGGACAAGCTGTTCAAAATTCGTGAAGTGGCCATCGACCCCTGGAACGCCACGCAGTTGGCCACGCAACTCGACGACGATCATTTCGAGGTCGTGCAGTTCGGCCAAGGCTTCCAGGACATGACCTCACCGACCAAGGAGCTCGAGAAACTGGTTGCCTCGGGGTGGCTGCGCCACGGCGAGCAAGGCTCCGTCGGCGTGCATTATGGTGCCTCGCAGTCACCTCGACGCCATTGTGACAGCCGCGACAACGATTGACAAAATCACAGCCCCCACTGCACATCGCCTGACAGTTCGTCGAGAGTTCTCAAGGACAGCCACTTGGGCTTCCAACTGGACGGCAGCCTCCTTGGGAAGGACGCCGTTCCTTTGCAACTCAGAGAGCGCACTGCGAGCATGAAAGGGATCTCCATTTTCCAATGCAGCCAAGAGCCGACCCTCGACTTCTGGGATCCGGCACTTCTGCGTCTCAAGGCGTTCGATCGCCGCGTTGACACCCGCGTGGTCATCACATACCTGCTTTGCTCTACGCAGCAGTGCCTCACCCAGGTCCCCTCCACTAGCCATCTCGAGTTGCGCGCGATCAAGCAACGCACCTGCCTTTGTGCAGCGAGATGCACACAACTCTGTGGCGCTATCGAGATTAGCTAGACGCACCGGCAATTCTCTGACTCTTGCCAAGAGTCGCCCAGCGTGTTCATAACGATGCGCCTTGAGCGTCGCCTTGAGTTGTACCACAATCGTCTGTGCTTGCCCCATTGCCTCGACCACCGCCAGCTTTTCGTCCCTGAGGGGCTGAAAGCCAGGAAAGTCACTGAGGGCCTGGTCGAGGATTGCGCACGCTTCATTCGCATTTCCCTGCGCCAACGCTTGTCGCGCATGCTCAATCCGACCACTTGCCTTTGCCTGACATGGCCGACAGAGTAGTTCGCCCACCACCACTTGCCCCTTGCACACTTGACATGCACCGGCGCAGTCGCGACATATCCAGCGCCCCTGAGCGTCCGCCGTCAACAGGGCATGTCCGCCAGTGGTTCCACAATTCACGCACCGGGCCTCGTTGCCGTCCGCGCGCGCCGTCGGCACGGCGGCCGCTGCTCTGACGGATTTCTCCTCAGCCGGCCACAGATCAACGGAATCTACCGGGAGCAATGATTCGTTGTGATCGGCCCATCGAGCCGCTTCTCCATTCAAAGGGCTCTTGGTGTTGTAACTCTGAAAAGTAATGATTTCCGCAATGCGGACAACCAAGTCGTCGAGCGACTCGGAAGCCGCCCAGTGGTCCCCGATGCAGATCGATGCCGCGTCGATGTTCGGATGGAAGATGGGCGTCAGCATCCTGCACTGGGGCGCCTGACGGGGATATGCGCTCGTGAGAACGACCTCGGCGACGTGATCTGTGACTTCGACGATGCGGCTCTCGGAATCGACACGCAGGCCCTTGACCGCAAAGGCGATCTCGTAACGTTCGGGGGGATCGCCCTTCGTGCTTCGGATCATCAGGAAGGGACTGCGGTCGCATCGCGCCCGGAGACGCTCGAAGTCCGCTTGCAGCCGTCGTAGTCGCATTGACATCGAATCAACCTCGCTTGCCCAGCACACTTCGCAGTGGCGGTATAGGTTGCATTGCCAGACTCGTCAGCAACCAGTCCAGTCGGTAATGAATTGATTGAGATCCTCTGATTGTCCCTTCAGAACACCAAGCCAGCCACCCTCCCACGTTGGATAGGCGTTGTTTCCCGACATCGTCTTCAGCCGTTCCGGTAAGTGGTTGAACGACCACATGGGATTGCCATGCGTGTACTCGTTAGCAAGTTCGCTTAGGTCAGACGAACGAAGGTACATGAGTAGTCG
Source organism: Phycisphaerae bacterium (assembly GCA_024102815.1). Lineage (NCBI taxonomy): Bacteria > Pseudomonadati > Planctomycetota > Phycisphaerae > Phycisphaerae bacterium. The sequence continues at coordinate 36,128 of JAGFJJ010000042.1, read as the reverse complement.
ACCATCGCGGGCCAAGATCAAGCGCCTCGTTGCTTGCTTGTCGAGCAACTGGCCGAATTGGAGAAGGAGATGAACAGGATCAATCCTGCGAACGGAACTACCCTCGACTCCCCGCAAGTCGAATACGACATCGTTCGTGGACAAATAGCTGCCGTAGTAAACGCGGACCATAATACCAGAGCGTGACGAGCACTTGGCGAGCTTGGTCCTCAGTTCATTGTTGCGCAATGCCACGAACCCGACCGCGCCGAGCACGACGATGCCTGCAACGATAAGAACGCTGCGTATTGTGCGTGACCGCCAGATTCTCGGCGGGCTTGTCTCAGAGAGAGCGGCGCGAGTCGCTACCGCAAACCCTTCGATCGGCGCACCGCCGACCGGTTCACTCTTTAGGGTCGCGGGCTGCTGCTTTGTATTCGCTCGTGCCGCCGCGGGTGAATTCTGGCAACCGTACGTGCCGCATCCTTCCGCTTCCTGCCAGCAGCTTGCGTGGAAGGATGAGCGACAGTGCTCACAGTTACGCACTTCATCTCCCACGGCGAGCGCTGTCTGGCAGATTGAGCAGAGTTTGCCGGCTATGAGGCGATTGGCGCGCATCCGGGCCGGGAGCACCTCGGGCAGTGACCTGCTCCTGGCGTCGGGCACCATGCTGCGCGTCGTCTCGACTGGTGATGGCCCCGGAGCCGCTGCGTGGCCGACTGCCGGGCCGTCCGCCGGAATCTGGACGACAGCATTACAGCGGGGGCATCGGCCGCGTCGTCCGGCGAACTTACGATCAACCGTTACGCTCTTCCCGCATTCGCATGTAAAGACGATCTTGTCCATTTCGTTTCCGCATCGACATCGGCGCGAACAGCGCCATACTCAATGGCCGCCAGCAGTCCCCGGCTTTGCCCGCGACTTTTCTGTGTAGGAGAAGGCGTATTGTCCAATCTGGATCGAATCACCGCTCTTCAGGCGGTGCCGACCAATCCGTTGCCCGTTGACCATCGTACCAGCGGGAGTTCCGAGATCTTCAATTTCGTACCCTCGCGTCTGCGTGTGCAATGCCGCATGACGAGGTTCCACGGACGCGTCCTTGAAGAGGTAGATGTCCGCCTTGGGAGCGCTTCCGAATACCGTCGGGTTTTTATAGATCACAAACTGCTTGCCGGTCAGCGGGCCACCTGTCACGAGTAGCCACGCATCCTTGAGCACACTTTCCACGATTCCGATCAGCACGCCCGTCGCCGCGCCAATGACGCATAGCGCGAGCATCCGACTTGCCCAGCCGGATTGCAGCGAATTGGCAATTGGGTCGAAGAGCGCCCCACCAATCAGCCCTCCAAGAAGGCCACCGATCAGGCCGTTTCGAACCTTCTTGCCCGAACGCATGGCAATACCCTGGCCTGCGCCAAGCACCATGCCGGCAAGCCCCCAGCCTGCACTGCGTGCCAGAATCTGAATAGTCTGACTGCCCTCGTCGTTCAACGATGTAAGCGACGAATAAAGGAACTGCGCGACCCCACCGGCAAGAGCGCCGCCGATGAAGCCGACACCGAGGCCGATCAAGCCCGCAGATTTTGCGGCGCTGTAGGCTCGACCGACGACGTACTCGACCGAAGACAGGGCTGCGCCGACTGCCGCGCCGATGAGACCGAACCAGATCATGGTCTCGACGTAGATGTTGATCCGTGTCTTTGTCTTGAACTCCTCCAGCACCCACTCCTGGGTTGCAGCGGATTCCTGCATCAACGAAAGGAGAGTGTAGCCCTTCGACTCAAGGTACTGGCTCAGTTCCGCTTCGATGTCGAGTCGTTGTTGGAAATAGGGAATAGGCTCGGTGACTGCCCACGCGAGGAATGCCGCCACCAAGGCCGCAAGCCCCGCGCTGAAGGCGGGGTGATACATCAGCCGCGTCATGCCACCTCTTGAGGCAGCTGTGGGAGACACTCCAGCGACCGTCCCGTAAACCCTGTGCTCAGTGCCGCTGCCGGCCCCAGTTCCGGCCTGCGTCGCTTGCTCATAATGGGCTGCTGCCTGCCGGAAGCGGCGATCTCGCTCGACTTTCTCGGCGATCTCCGGGCGATTGATGTCGTCCCAGTCGATTCTGATCTTGTCACCATCGCCCATGAAACAGTTACCTCATCGAGTTTCGACAAGCTTGCGTGCCCAGTCCGTCGCCCGGTTCATCAGTTCCCTGCACTCGGCCGGCCAGACAATCCCGCCCGCAATCCACGCAGCCAGCGCTATTATCAGAATGAACAAGACCCAGTAACCGAGGCGTAGTCGGCGAAGGCGTTTGCGTGACCAAGTCAGCTCGCTCTTGGCGGCATCTACGTCGGTGCGTAGCGCAGCAAGTACAGTTGCGAGATCAACACCCTTGGTTCCAGCGCCGGTTATCAACATACGTTCCACCTGCCCGACCCAATATCGCCGTGTCCGGGTGGGCGCGCCGTCTCGCCAGGTGAAGACACCTTCATCTCCGCTTTGCGGGTCGACGACGAATGCGATCTGCCAAGGCAAATCGAAGAAATGACGGTGGATGAACACGTCCATCTGAGAGAGGAAGATTCCGAATCCCGGATGCGTGTGATACCACCCGACGATCGCGCGCCCATCATGCTCCGAATCCATTACGCGGTGAATGTGCGCCCAAGTCTCTTGCGTGAGGGTTACCTGCACCGCTTCGTTCTTCGCATGTTCGCCACGAATCGTATGTGTCACTCTGAGAAAGGGGCCGAGCTCGTCCTTGAGAATCTCGCCGACGAGAACGCCGCACAGCTCGATGCGGTCGCTCTCCTTGGAATGAGCCATGATCGCATCATAGGGCTCTTGTGCAATATGGACGCGAAGGGGATCCCAGTCACAATCTACCGGAAAGGGAGCAATGCGAAGCTCGCCGAGCGCTATTCGGGCGGTGTCCGGCGCGGAGCTAGATTCCACCGTCATTGGGAACCCTCCTCAGTCAGCGCTCCGAGCACCGTCGATCGGTCTCCTCCAAACTCGATGTGCAGTCGGCGATCCCCATTACGTGCGGTGATAATGTCGAACAGGGGAACGCCGAGTTCGCGGAAGCTCAATTCCAGAAAGTCCTCATCTCCGTACAAGGTTGAGATGGTCTTGACCTCTCGCATCTCCTTGCAATGCGGACAACGTCCTTCGCCCTCGGTCACACGGCCGAGGGACCTGAACACGGGCTCAGATGTGCCGCATCGCGTACAATTGAGCCTAATCAGCACATCGGTGTTCAGCTCGATGACAGTATCGGGGCCAAGCTTCTCCTTTACGGCTGAAAGGAGCTCATGCAGGGCAGTCTCCGCGGTGGACTTGTTGATTGAGGATATCTTGCCGAACGCATCGTGGCTGTAGCATTCTTCCTTGCGTGAGTACTCGACGACGTACGAATCGTGCGTCAGACCGAAGAAGTGATATCCTTTCCCGGCGAGTGTCGGCAGGCCATGCAGGAGCTTGACCGCTTCTTGAACCTGAATCGCGGCAATGATGGACGCCGACGTTGGCGTCGTCGGCACCTTGCCTTCGGACATCTGTTTGCGAGTGAGCAGGGCGCACGAACGACGGTGTTCAAGTAGTCGCCAATCCTCCTTGGACATAGTGCACTCGTAGCAGGGCCCGCCGGGGGCAAAAACGCGAGCAACGCCGTCGAGCTTCTCGATGGCCCCATCGATCCATGGGCGGTTGACTTTGAAAGCGCTGCGGTTGATGGCAAGGCGGGCCTCGCGGTTGTCCAGCCCACCAATCACAAGATCAGACCACCGGAACACACCCAGACCGAGATCATAAACGGCGTTGCCGCGGAGTGGTTGGATTCTGATTTCTGGGTAGATGTTCCGTGCGGACTCCGCGACCGCCTCTGCCTTGGACCGCCCTTCGTCGCCGGCGCGAAACATGACCGAACGCGAAAGGTTGGAATGCTCGACAGTGTCGAGGTCGATGACAAACACTTGGCCCACGCCAAGGAGAGCGAGATCCTTGACGATCTCGTTGCCTAGGGCACCTGCGCCAACGACGAGAATCTTGGCGTTGTGTAGGCGCTCCTGATCCCACCAGCCGATGAGCTTGAACCGATGAAATCGGTCATTCCTTACATCGTCGAGATTCTCGATACGCAGGACGCCCTCCTTCATCTGTTTTCCTCCCGATCCGGTCACTTGTCCGATCCTGCTGCACCGATTAGGACTCGTTCAACTCCTCCAGCCTCGATCGCTGCCACAACGCGGGCAATCTGTCCGTACTTGACCTGCGCGTCGGCCAGGACGATTGCCGTGACCCCTTCGTGTTGGTCTCTGAGCGAACGAATAGAATTCACCAACGAGGCTAGTGGTACCTCCTGGCCATTCACGCTGATTGCCCCGCTTTCGGAGACCACCACGCGAATGTGCCGCGGCTCGGGAATTGCGTACTCCGGCCTGTCGTCAATCTTCGGAATCGAAACATCCAAGGGCACCACGTCGGAGCCGGCGTTTGATCCTGCGGCCGACGGCGCCCCGGCATTGAACGTCGTTGCAACGAAGAAGAAGATGAGCAGCAGGAAGACGCAGTCGACGAGCGGGGTCATATCCAACAGGCTTCTCTTGCGCCTGCGGGATCGCGTGGTCCCCAGAATCGTCGCAGCTCCAACGAGCGACGGCGGCGGCAGCTGTTCCCGGAGGAACGAGTCGAGCGCGGAATCATTGCTTGCACGAATCCAGGTCAAGCCATCATCATTCGACACCTCGTCGTCCGGATCAATCATTCCGTCCCAGGCCCAGCGCCGAAGGATCTCAGCATCAAGGGGGCCGAACGTCCGGCCGTCGCCGTGCTTTCTCAGAATCCAGGTCATACCGCCAGATCCGCGTGCTCGATGCGTATCACCCGCTCTTGGAATCTCAATTCCCGCAGTGCTGAAAGGAATGCGGAGACGTCGCGCCGAAGGCGTGGAATCGCCGCATCGATCTTCTCTTCAAATACGCCCTCAGCGATTTGGACCGGGATTGCCACGCAAAGCCCGGCGAACGTCGTAGACAAGGCAACGGCCATCCCGCCGGCAAGTGCCGACGACATTCCCATGCCCGCGCCTCTTACGACAAGAAACATCTGAATCATCCCCTGGATGGTCCCCAGCAGACCAAGCAACGGTGCCACGCGTCCGACAGTCGCCAGAAGGCTCAACCTTCGATACATTCGGGGGAGCGCTGAAACCTGCATCTCCTCTTCGACGATCGCCTGCACGACCGTCAAATCGGACCGCGTCCTTCCAGTGGATTCCACCTCATGCACGAGGGCCGGGGCGACGACGCTCGCGCTGATGTCGGTTGACCCTTGGCACTCCCGCAGTGCCGCAGAAACATCGAGCCGCCGCAGATGTTGCGTTATCGCCGACACCACTTCTGAGGGATCGGAGAGCATTCGCCGGTATGCGACTGCGCGTTCGATGATGAGAATAGCGGCCGCTACTCCGCAGGCCGCGATCGGCACCATCAACACGCCGCCTCGCGTTAGCCAATAGAGCGTGTCCACCATTCCGATTACCTCGCACATTAAGGCGCCGAATATCGACGCGGTGCTGGCGACGCGTTTAACAGACGACCTGTCCCGCTGTGATCTCAGGCACAAGCCGCAAGATGTCTCCGTTCGCCACGGACGCCCCGGCGAGCGTGTCCTCATCCTGAAGCTGTTTCCCTGACGCCTTGTGGTGGAACTTGTACGACATTGGCGCTCCATCCGGCCCGTTTCGGGGTAGATTCATCCGTTCGACGAGCACGGCCATAATCTTGTCCACCGGCGCGTCGTCGGGAAGCTCGGCATTCTGTCGCTTGTTTCCCGTGCTGCCCCAAATCTCGACATTAACCATGCCCATGTTCGTTTCACCGTTTTGTCATTCTCAGGCCCTACCACTTTGGCAGAGATTTCACCGAACGCTGACTCCGTATTTCGCCGCCCGGTTGAAAGTCGATAGTTTCGTCATGCCTTGGCCCGTGACGACCTCATTCTTTTGCCCACCAATTATCACTCCAAATTTGTAATCGGATTCCAGCTCGTACCCCTCCTCGTCATAGAGCGTAAGGATGACGGAGAGTGACACCGGCGAGGCTGTCCGATTCGTAACCGTCGCCTTCCAGGAGTAGGTACACAAATCGAGTGACGGGGTTGTGTCAACGAGCTTAACGCCGATGTCGCTGATGTCGATCGGTTTGTCCCTCGCCTCCTTCTCCCGCCGCTCCTGTTCCTGCCACTGCGCCAGTTCCCGCTGTCTGGCTTCCTCTTTCTGCTGCTGCTCCAGTTCATCCCGTCGTCGTTTGTCGCGCTTTGACTGCTCACGCTGGCGGGCTTCCTCTCGCTCACGGGCGAGTTCGGCGGCCAACTTCGACTCAAGCTCGCCGCATCGGTTCTTGGCTGTTTCGACGACTTGCTTGAGTTCCGGGTCGTGGACCTGACGTTTTCCAACTAGGCGATTGAGTTCCTCGTACTTTGACAGCGCTGCCCTTTGGTCTGTTGTGTCAAGTCGATTAGCCTCGGCAGCGAGCGTGTGAATCTTCGCAGCGTTGTCCAGCTCCCATGTATCCTCTGTGGCATGCCCAACGAGGATGGCGCCGATGACCACCCCTCCAACGGAAAGGAGGCTGAGAACAACGCCCATTGCCAGCCGGTTCATCGCGATGGCGGCGGTGTCGATCGCGGCCGCCCGGTCTGCGATGCTTGTCGCTGGCTTCGGTGTCCGCTGGGCTGCCGCAACAACAGCGACGCATTCGTTGCAGATTAGCTCGTTTCGGAATTGCTTGGCGGTCTTCGCGGTCAGTAGTTCTTTGCAGAATGCGCAGTGCCTTGGGTCGCCTGGACCCGGCGGGTCCGGCACGCCAGATTGTTTCTCTCGCGGCACGGCCATGCAACGGCACCTCCAACCCGTACGGGCGCCCGGGTCACGAGCGAGAGCCCCGTTTCCAAGCCCCAGGTCGACATCATATCGTCGTTGCCCCGAGCCAACCGAGGTGCGCCCAGCGCAGATTACGGGCTGTGGAGACCCAGTTAAACTTGGGCACCATTCAGACCCGCGACTCACAACACGATGATAAAGCGGAGAAAACGCTGAAGCAACGGACTTCGGGTCGGCCCCGTGGGCCCATGGGAGTGAAAACGGGAATTTTGGATAGAATAAATAGACATTGAGTTCATCCCTAAAAGGCAGCCGCTTGGGCGTCGAGCCGAGATGCCACCAGCTGCGAATAGTCGCGGGCGATGAGCAGCCAAGGGATGCTGGATGTGAAGGGTGGCTGAGTAAAAGGGGGCGGTGTTGTTGCAATTAGGCTCGACCGAATGGTGCACCGTTTTCATTCTGAGCAAGAGTTCTTGTCTGAATAAGGGATGTCCGCCAGATAGCACATCAATTGATCGAACAGCCCCGTTCGCACAATCTTGTGAACGCTACTTCCGTCGTAGGCCACGTAGGGCTGTTTGCTATTCCTGGGTGTGTACATGACTTCGTGGAAAAGAACGACGCGATCCAACAACCGTGAATGTTCATTATCATAGATGTTGGCCACGATTCGGCCGAGGCAATATCGAACACCCTTTTGGCTGCTCGATTCGAGGCTAACGCTCAACTCCAATTGACAGTCGAGCGCCTGCATTGTTTCAGGCCGCACCCAACCAATCGACTCGAACCTTCCCGAATCCTTGGCCTGGCTGATGAATGCTTCCGCGGTGTCGCGGGCTGCACGGTAAGCCGATTGTTCTGCGAGCATCGGGTCAAAATCCCGATCATGCTTTTGGGCGGGTCGGACTGGAGCGGGTAGGTCAACGGCAACCCCCACGCGCAGCGGCCGGTCATGCGGTAGATTCCTGACGGCCTTGATGTCCGTGGGTGTTCGTGAATAGCATGCCAAGGTCTTGGGTCTGCTGCATTGCAGGCCGATCGCCGCTGCAAATATCGAAGTTGCCAATACGGCCACTTCGCGTCGTCCGCTTGGAGACGACGGCCGCGTGCCACGATAGCGTACTCGTTTGTTCACAATGATTCCCTCAGCTCTTGCGGGCCACGAAGGTCAACGTATTCTCGCTCGATCGTCCAGCGTCCAGCTTGAGGTTCGGTAGCTGCGTTTGCCGAGTAGCCCGCAAGATCAAATCACCCATCCCGCCTTGCAACTCGACCGTGAATTCTCCTTGACCGGTACTGAAGCTCCGGAACACCGTCCGGGAACCCGGAAACTCCGTCTCAATCCAGTGCATCAACTCGAGAATGCACTCGTTGTTGGGAGCCTGTAACACTCGAACGGTCGCGATTGTGATTCGCCCGGCAGCATCGCCCAGTCGGAGACACATCTTGGACGCCAGGGCGGCGGCTCCGCACTCGCAAGCGTCGCGCAGTGCTTGTCCGAGGGCGACTTCGCCAACGACTTCACTTCGAGGCGGCGTGACTGTGGCAATCACGCTGCCGTCATTGATTCGCACCGCGCGCCCTGTCAGCGCGATGGTGATGATGGAAGAGGTGCTCGCCGATCCTTCGGCCGATGATGTAGCGGTTCGCCCCTGGACAGCAACCTCAGTTCGCAAAGAAACGTCGTTCCTCGAAGGTGTTCCGTGCCGCAGAACGCGTACATCGAACAACACGGCAATGTCCGCCAAGTTCCTGTCGCGGAGGGCTTGAAGGAACGACTCATCGCCGCCGCTTCCGACCGTGCGCGCCTCCCGTTCAAGTTGTTCGCGCGCTACGCCCAGATTGATGATCCGAACAGCGGGGGAGATTGCTGCGAAGGCGTCCATGAAATGGTCTTCCACCGCGGCGCGATCAACCGGAACCGCCATTCGCTCGGCCGAGGGAAGCCCCACTGCATCAGATGTGGCGGTCAAGCCCTCGCCAGCTGGGTCCTGTCTCGCAGCGCCCTGCCCAGTAGCTACGACAACGGCATTGGGAGAGTCCTTCACCTCGACCTTCGGAGCGACATCGTCCGGACCCGCCGCCGGACCGCTGCCGACCGAGGGTGCCCGCGTATCAGCCACAATACTGGCGGCGGTGTTGGCGACAAACGTCAACCGCGGAGATCCGGCGCTCCGGTAGGCGAGATCAAAGCAATCTCGGGCCGCCAACGTGTCTGTTTCACACGGGGTTAGTTCCCGCCGGTACACGGGTTCGCGTTCAGGAATCGGAGGAGATTCCGGTTGGCGCGGCGGCACGTGAACTATCGGATCCTCATACTCGGGACGGTTACACCCCAAGAGGCCGACAGTACCTAGGAGAAATGTCGTGACGACGGCTTGTCGAACGTAACGTGTCGTTGGGGGTATCATGGCTTGCCGATGTCCTGTGGGTAGTTGACGTACACTCGAAAATCATCCGCTGGAACCAAGCTGTTGGCCTGATACGTCATGCGTCGGCGAGGTTCGAGAACGAAGGGCTCCCACGCCGTGGAATCGACCAATCTGCCGCCCGCGGCAAATTCCCCGGAATAGAAATCGGTCTTGATGTAAACTGTTCGAGACGTGTGCTCGTCCAGGGAATGCAATTGAGCCGCAACCCGGAGGATGTTTCCTTCACCACGGTCGACTTGAAAATCGCGAAGGTAAACATTCTTCTTAAGCCAAGGGTAGTTGTAAATCACATGGGATACATCTTCGGTCCGGGTCGTGCCTTCCATCGGCGAGTGGGCCTGACGCGTAGCGCTGCATCCGACCAGGATCTGAGTCCCAATCGAGAGAACCAATGCGCAGGCTGTTCGTGACAACGAGAAGTTCATCGCAGTCCCGCCTCCTCAGGGTATCCCAATTCAATGACGAAATCGTCCGCCGGCTCCAGGCTCGAGCATGAATATTCGACCGGCTTACCCGGGGTCATGGCCAGTTCCGCCCAAGCTGATGTGTCCACCAAGTTCTGGCGGCTGCCTCGGTAGAAAAGCGTACGCGCGACGACTCTGTAACCATCAAGTTTCCCGGGCTCCAAGGCACTCGCCGTAACGGTGGCGTCCAGTTCGTAAAGCCCGGATGATGGATTAACACGATTCCGAGTCACTTCGGCCTTCACGTTCTTCTCAAGCCAGCGGCCCATGACACGGACCGATTGATTCTCTGCGAGGGACTTGTCGGCGGCTCGGCAACCGTGCAACAACACTAAGGAAGCTGATGCGACGGCAACCGCCAACGAGGTCGCTTGACTTCGACATGTGCTTCTTCGATTGCTCGCCATCAGCGGTTCTCCGGCTCGGTGTTTCTCATGGCGCTTCTTGACTGGTCGCCGCTGATTGCGGCTCCGGTGCTACAGAGGACTCGGAGTCAATAGACGACCGGGTGCGAACGACATAGGGCGGAAGCTCGCTCAGATTGTCAATATACACCTGCTTCTTGGGGGCCGAAGATGCACACCCGCCCACCGCGACCAGAAATTGAAGCGCGCAAATCAAGGCTGCGATCCGTCGCCGGGCTCGAATCTCCGCTTTCCTCCGATTCATAAGGCCCTCATTTCATTTCTCTGGGACCCGCCTGGGAAGGAGCTCGTAGCTGCGGGTCTCTGAATCCGCAACAGAGGAAACGTCGCCATTGAAATTCTCAGCAAGAAAGACGGTGTTCAATCCGACGTCGGGCACGACAACGTCTTCGGAAAGAGTGTGTCTGGGCGCAAGTGGGCTGCCGCCGGGGGCATATTCCCACCCCGACCAATCAGACAGGTACGCCCGTTCGTCGCCTTGAATCGCTCCTGGAAAGTACGCCGGCCAACCCTGTTCGCGAACGGGGATGTTTCTTCCCGACGCGACCAACTCGAGGTTGTGCGTGCCCGAAGGTACATGGCCGATCCACAGATGGATGGAATTGGGGAGAAGCCCCCACTGCCGCACGTCGGCTTCTTCCTGGTTGACTGCCTGGATGAGCACGCCAATGTACTGGATCCCGTACGAGCCATGCTGCTGCAGGATTTCGCCAAAGGTCTCAACCCCGCCCTTTTTCTCCTGCGCGATGTCCTTCGCCGACGGTCCACGACCAGCTGCCTGACCGAACAGATTGAGCGCCGAAGTCAACGCACCGACGTAGCGATCGTCGACAAACATGTCGACCTTATGAACGGGCTCGCTGGGGCGCAGATACGCGTCATGAACAAAGTGTGCCTTGTTGTAGCCCATCGGGCCGGTCTTGACTTTTCGCGGACGACAGCCGTTCGCGGACACAACGAGGAGATTGGCGGATCGCAAATCATCGAACGAAAGTGCGAACGCCTTTCCCGGGTCGGACGGGTAAAGTGGAGAAAGAAAAACGTTCGGATAGGAATAGCGCCCCTCGCTGCCGGTCCAGGTCCTCGTGCCCGCGGTGACCGGTGCAGCCTCTGCCGCCTCTCGAAGCTCCGCATAGACTCGCCTGAACTCGTCGTAGCTCCTTCGCGCCCGAGACAAGCGCCCATCCTGAATATAGCAGAGCGTGCGAAGAAGATACGCGGCTAGGAAGTCACGCTGATAGACGCTGCCACCTTGTTGTGAATATCGCTCGTTGGGCTGAAACGCCAAACCATTCTTCGTCGAGGTTCCTTCGTATCCGGTAACGGCCCCTTTGCTAAACCTGTCCGTCGAAATCGCGCGGTCGAAGGCTACGCGCGCGTTATCAAAATCGCCCAATCGCATGAGCGCGATGCCGTGCAGGAGTTCGATGGTTGCTCGCTCGTAGGCCTCACCTTGCCAAGTCTTGAGAGACTCCGCGAATGTGAGGCTGGCCTCGCCCCCCGCCTTGTCGAGCGCCAAATCATTGGTCAGTAGGATCGCCTCGTAAAAGTATCGCTGGGCCTCTTCGTATCGCCCGCTGGCCAGACAAGCGGACGCATAGTCGAGCAGCGTCACGCCCGCATCCTTCGCCCTTTTTCGCATCGGCTTGGCCAGCTCCGCTTGTACCTTGGGCTTGAGATTGTCGGCAACCAGTCGATAAGCACAATTACCCCACGAATACGCGGGAGGTGGCGGCTGCTTGGGCGTCGATGCACAACCTCCGAAGCCCAATCCGCAGCTCAGTGCCGCGAGAGCGGCGAAGATCCCACTGGGCCTGAAGGGCAATCTGCCCGGGTGCCACAATGCCCTCACGCGCAGTCCTCCTAATTCTGGAAATCCCGGGTTGAATACGAAGCCGCGGAAACGACATCATTCTGCCAGGCGATCTCGGCACTCTTCGCGTCAACGAGGTAGAAAGTCATCTGGAGTTCAACAACATCGCGATTGTTGAGTCTGCCTCGCTTGTCCGCCACTTGGACGACCTTGTCCAGGGATGAAAACGTCGCTCCGAGCAAGTAGTCAACGTCTTGGTCAGCGCCCTTGCCTCTAACCAGGGAGTCTTGTCCTTCCTCGTCGAGATGCCATCCGGCTAGCTCTTCCCGGAGGCGCTGTTCGACCTTTTCGTCCACGAACTTCACGCGTTCTTTCAACGCTTGTTGGAGCTGCGTTCGCATTCGCTCCAGGTATGCTGATCGTCCCTTCTGAAAGAAGTACTGGTTTGTGTCGTTCTCGACCTTCACGAACGCGATGCGAGGAGCGGCGCCGGTGTGCAGCATTTCGCCGTTTCGTACAAGATCGCGGGCCATCAGATCGGCCACGCGTGACATCTCTACGTCTGACAGAAATGAGCCGGTTATCAGTTCCTTTCGACCGGAATCCTTGGGCGTGGACGCGCATCCAGTCATCGCGCTGACCAAGATGACCGCCCCAATGTATTGCCCTGCACGTTCGCGCCCTATCCTCATCTTTTCGCTTCCTGGTTGCCACGCGCTACTGCGGCGTCACAGTCTTTACGAGATAGTCGTTTCGCCAATAACTCTCGCCGGACTCGGCGTCCGTGAGGTCAAACGTCATGAGCATTTCGATCATTCGCTTCCCGGCAGCGGCTTTGTCGTTTGCGTGATAGACGCCAGACAAGAAATAATCCACACCGTGCAAGTCGTTGAGCCCACGGCTGGACAATTCGCCGGACCTTTTTCCCGCCCGCTGTTCGTCAATCGCTCGGCGAACACCTTCGCGCATGGTGACGAACTTGGCTGTGCTCCCGCTTTCCTGAGCGTTTGCCCTAAGGCTGCGGAATATGATTGTCTGCACCCGATCGAGTACCATATCAGCGCTTCCGCCAACGAAAGGCTCGTTCGTGTGATTTTCGATGCTTACGATCCCAATTCGAACAGGTGGGTCAGGACGTCGCAGAAGGGGATCCGTAATTAGGTCTCGTGCCATCCGTTGGGCGCAGGACTCCAAATCGCCCGGGCGCAGCCCCCAGACATCGCTGGTGCCCATGCCGCGGCCGACCGCGGGCGGCGGGGTCGGATCGTGGCATCCAAGAAATGTGCACGCGCCAATCACCAGTAGCCCGTACATGGCGATCGAACCCGCGGCTTGCGTCCGAATACTACCCCACGGAAAGAAAGCCAAGTTTCTTTGGAGAAGGTGGTCAGGCATGAGTGTCTCGCATTCGACTCGACGAGGGCAGTTGAGCCGTACTCTGGTCTGATGTTCAGAAGGTTTACTGACACTTGACCAGATGTCAAGCGGGGAGGATCACCCCAATAGCGCGATTCCGAATACACCCGGGCAGCGCTTTCCGCCGATTCTCGATGGTCTTCAAATGACAATACCTCTACGAACTGCATCGCAGTTCACGACTTCTGACCGCAACAACATAACCTAAGGCGCCGGAATCAGTTATGTGTTCCCGGAGGGCGGTTCCAATGTTCGTCGAGCTGGACGTTGTCGAGAGCCGTCATCGAGCTTAAAGGACTCTGCCGCTGGGTGTGGAATGTGTCCTTCGATGCGGCTGATGCGCGGGACATCGTGGCCAACCACGCCGGCGGTTTGGAAGAACAGTCAGCCTCGCCACCAGCCGAATACTGTATCTGCCGCCTGACCGTTGGCAGGTTGGCCTCGTAGCGCTCTTGCGTCTCCGGGTTCACTCTGCTGACCGGGCGAAGTAGACAAGCAGCTCTGGTGCTCGGAATCCAGCGCCCGGTAACCGGGATGCGGCAACGCGTTCGATTCTTGCGATCATGCCCGACCGCGTGGAGCCCGTTATGCCAAAGCAGCGCGCGGACGAACTTCTTTCTCCCGCCGATCGTCGGCGCGAGGTCGCATCGATCTTCGCCAAGGGCGTTGTCCGGCGCGACGTATCCCGCTTTGGGCCCTTCCCGGGCAAGGCTACGACTGCTGATAGACGGCCTTCGGAAGCTATCGTATCTTCCCGCCATGGCGCAACCGTCAACGCCGGCCGAGTTCGTTGCCAAGTGGTCCGAAATCAAGCTTTCGGAGCGCGCCGCAAGCCAGGAACACTTCCTCGACCTTTGCCGCCTTCTGGGTCAGCCGACGCCAGCCGAACACGACGCTACCGGGGCGGAGTACACCTTCGAGAAAGGCGTAGCGCCAGCCGGCGGAGCCTCCCGAGGTTCGGCCGGGGAACGTGGCTTTGCTGACGTCTGGTGGCGCGGCAAGTTCGCATGGGAGTACAAGCGCCGCGGCAAGTACAGGGACCTGAAGGATGCCTACCGGCAACTTTGCCAGTACCGCGAGGCGCTCGAAAATCCGCCCCTATTGATCGTCTCGGACATCGAGCGAACCGAGATTCACACGAACTTTACGGGCACGGTCAAGCAGGTCCACGAGATCGCTCTTGCCGACCTGGACAAGCCGGAATCGCTCGACCTCCTCCGCCGCATCTTCACCGATCCGGCGTCATTCAAACCAACGGTCACGCCGGAGTCCGTAACCCGAGACATCGCCACGCAGTTCTCGACGATCGCCAAGTCACTTCGGCAGTTCGGGCACGATGCCCACACCGTCGCCCACTTCTTGATGAAGTGCATGTTCTGCCTTTTCGCCGAGGACGTGGAGCTCCTCCCAAAGGATCTGTTTGGAAATCTGATTCGTCGGTACCAAAAAGACCCCGCCAAGCTGACCGATCGACTCACCGAGCTATTCGCCACCATGCGCACCGGCGGCGATTTCGGCGCCGAACCCATTGACTTTTTCAACGGCGGCCTGTTCGACGACTCGGCCGCCCTGCGTCTTACCTCGCACGACATCGCCAAACTACTGATTGCCTCCCAATCAGACTGGGGCAGCGTCGAACCGGCCATCTTCGGTACTTTGTTCGAACGTTCCCTTGATCCGAACACGCGGGCACAGATCGGCGCCCATTACACCAGCCGCGACGACATCATGCTCGTCGTCGAGCCGGTGATCATGGCCCCGCTCCGCCGGGAGTGGGAGGCGGTCAAGGAAGGAATCAACGCGCAGCTCAAGCGCCGTCGCAAGGGAAAGGCCGATGCGAAGAGGAGGGCCGACAAGGCCATTGCCGATGCGTTGCATGCCTTCGTGCAACGGCTGGCCACGATTCGTATTCTCGACCCGGCCTGCGGGTCCGGGAACTTCCTGTACGTGGCCATCCAGCAACTCCTCGACCTGGAGAAAGAGGTTACGACGTTCGCCGCCCGACCGGACATCGCACTCTCGTTGCTACCCCAGGTCCGGCCCACACAGCTTCACGGCATCGAGATCAATCCCTACGCCGCGGAGCTCGCCCAGGTAGTGATCTGGATCGGATACCTGCAATGGATGCGCGACAACGGCTTCAACGTCCCGCGCAACCCGATCCTGGAACCGCTGCAATCCATCGAATGCCGCGACGCGATTCTCGATCGGTCCGATGCGGAAAACCCCAAACCCGCCGTTTGGCCGGAGGCCGAGTTCATCATCGGAAACCCGCCATTTCTGGGCAGTCGCAAGGCTCGCCTGGAATTGACTGACTCATACGTGGATTTGCTTCAAAGGGTCTACCGGGATCAGTTGCCAGAGGGCGCGGACCTGTGCTGCTACTGGTTCGAAAAATCGCGCGAGTTTGTCGAGGAATGGGATGGTCTGCGTTGCGGCCTCCTCGCAACACAGGGGATTCGCGGCGGGTCGAACAGACATGTCTTGGATCGTATCAAGCAGAGTGGGGAAATCTTCCTTGCTTGGTCCGATCTGGAATGGGCACTCGATGGGGCGATGGTTCACATCTCCATTATTGGATTCGATTCCGGAAATGAGTCAGTGCGAACGCTTGATGGCGTTTCGGTGACGATCATCAACGCGGACCTGTCGGCGGGTGTTGACCTGACAGTCGCCGGGCGGCTCGCGGAGAACGAGGGTGTCAGCTTCCAGGGCACGATCAACAGCGGTGAATTCGATGTTTCTTATCACGACGCTTTGTCCATGCTACGAGATCCCAACCCAACGGTACATCGAAACGACGAGGTCATCCGCCCTTGGGTTAACGGTACCGATATTACTCGACGTAATCGTGGACGTTGGATAATCGACTTCGGAGTTGGCCGGAGCGAAACCGAGGCCTCCGCCTTCCACGCACCATTCGAGAAAGCCGCTGGTTCCATTCGAACGATGCGCGATGAACTGAAAGATGGTAAACCCAAGTATGCACACTCATCCGTTTATCCATTCTGGCAGCTTTGGTGTCCAAGACCGGAAATGCGGGCAGCCCTGGCGGACAGATTGCGTTATGTTGCAACTCCGCGCGTGACCAAGCATAGGTTATTCGTGTGGCTGAGTCCTGCCGTGCTATCTGATGCGCAATTGATCGCGTTCGCGCGATCCGACGATTACTTCTTCGGTCTTCTGCAAAGTTCTATTCACGAACTATGGGCCCGGCGACGTGGGACGCAGCTCCGCGAGGCCGAATCGGGGTTTCGATACACACCGACGACTTGCTTCGAGACTTTTCCCTTGCCTTGGCCTCCTGGGAAGGAGCATGAGAACGACGAGGCGTATTCCCGAATCGCCGAAGCCGCAAAGGAACTGGACGAGCACCGTGAGCGCTGGCTCAACCCGCCGGAATGGATCGACCCCATCGCGGCGCGCGCCGATGCCCAGGACGATTTCCGCGACGTGCCCGAGCAAGCTCGGGAGCTGATCCGCCACTCGGCCATCATGGCCCGCGCCGCCAAGGACCCTAAGCTCAAGAAGCGCACGCTGACCAACCTCTACAACCAACGGCCGACGTGGCTGAAACTCGCCCACGAGAAACTCGACCGGGCCGTCATCGCCGCCTACGCGAAAACTGATCCCGGCGGCAATTGGCAGGAGGATTGGGCGGAAGTCTGGGCCGAGACCGGCGCCGGCTCACCCCTTCCCGCGGGTCACGCCTTGGCCGTACGCCGAAAAGAGATAGACCAGCTCGTCCTTGGGAACTTGTTGCGGATGAACCTGGAACGATCGAAATAGCTCTTCGAGGCGACCCGGCCTGTCCCCAGATGAGGCACCGGATCCGTCGGCAGTCAGCCGACCGACCACGGCCCGCCGGCGATTCTTTACGGCGAGAGTTGCTGCCAGGGTTACTTTCGGGGAGGTTCTTGTCCGGTCGCGAGCGCCACGACCAGCCGGTTCACGGCTACCACCCGCCCCGAGAGAACTCGCCCAAGCCGCTCCTAACGCGTTTATTTTCAAGAGTTTACGAGTGCCGAGCCGCTGCCGGCCGGCAGGCGAGAACGCCAGTTCGGGTCGGCGTTGACGCCCAGCGGTCGCCCCGGCCCGTTTTTCCGCCCCGCGCTCTCGAATTCTCTTGTTAACGGAATCCAGTGAGTTAACGGTCGGACAACAATTTAGCGGCAGATAGTCGAGCAACGAGATCGAGTCTCGCCTCGAACGACATCCGGTTGACCATCGCCGTCACCTCATCGGCTGCCTGCGCGTCGTAGTAGGTTTGCCACGCCTCTTTGCTGTCGGCAAACGACATCATAGCGGCTCGACATTGCATAGAGTGGACACAGTTACCGCTGGAGCCAAGCTCGCAGGAAAGAGTGGGATCGAACGGACAACGTCCGCCATAGGTCGTTGCGTCGAACACGAATACCTCCTGTCGAATAAAGAGGCGGGGACCGGGCCGGGCACTCCAGACCCGACCGGCCCCCGTCAGTGGTGCTTTACGACTGCCCCCAGGTAACCTGCGGGCTATCCGGGCCGCTCTCCTCGCTGTAGTCGTCCGACGTCGTCTCGCAATCGTTCGGTCCGCCTACCACGAAGCTCTCAAGAAACTCGAAAAAAACCATTTTGGCTGCTCCTTTGCTAAGTAGTCGAGGCAAGAAATACTTTTTGTCGAGCTGCCTCAAAGCTCGACCGCACGTTCGCCCGCGGGGTGCGTTTGGCCCCGCCGGGTACTACTCATCCGAATCTTGGCCTCCGATCTCCTTAAGCCCGACCTCGATAGCCTCCAGGATGTCCTCCACCAGGCTGACAAGCCCCATTTCTAACTCCTTTCAATAAGCCGATTGTTGCGGGCAGGAACGCCCTGTCCCGACACCCTATAATGCATTGAGCTATGGCCGAGATTACCCCCCCGGTAAGCTTCTTTTTTCTGGACGCCGCGACCGAGGTTAGCTACAACCCGTACACCACCTCATGCCGGGGAACTGCAATGACTGTCGGGCAGCTACAAGAGCTCATCGCGAAAGACCTACGCCAGGTAAAGGCGAGCATGCATCACCTGCGGGTAGAATCCGGCGAGTGGGGGCAGGTCAAGGAAGTTGAGCGCCAAGTTATCGCCGCGACGTCGGCGGAGGAACTTGAGCGGCTTCTGAGTGTGGTGGCATTGTTCAAGGAGCAGGTCAACAAGCAGGCGAAATGGTCGAGGCGAAAGAAGAATGAGACTAACTTCGACGCAATTCATCCGGTTGCTTCAGATTCGGTGGTCTGCACGTCGAGTTCTAATCTCGAGAATCTCTTGATCGACAGCGTGTCGCGGCGAGCAACGGATGAGCAGGCGGATTCGTATTCTCGGTCGCGTGTAAAGCGAGGGGATCGGAGGCAAAAAGGCCGAGTCACCTCCTACAAGACCCATTCGGTTGCCGCGCGCAAGGCTAAGGCAAAAGGAATCGCCGGTCTGATTATCGACGCGCGAAGCGACAGTGACGTCCTCGATGCGATCCTTACCCCCGAGTTCGCTGCTTACAACCCATATTCCCCGGACGTGCTCGGTGCGTATGACGAGATTGCGAAGCCTTGGCTGGGGCGAGACAAGGCTGAACGCCCTCAGTGGGACCGTGCTTGGGACCGGATTGAAGAGGCACATATTGAGGTCATGCGCGCTGCGGTCAGCGGTTCACCGGGTCGGCGGGTGTTGGTGACAGTGCCCACGCTGTTCTTTCTTACGATGCTGGCATGCCGCGGAGGACAGGCTCACGAGCTTGAGAGATTGAAAAACCTCCGCCGCCAGCTCGCGAGAAGTTACGCTGAACGGCCCTTCGTCCGCCGGTTCCTATCGGCTCTCTCGGCCTACTGCGGCGAGGCTGATGAATTTTGGCAGTTCGTTGCATCGGAGGAGGGATGCTTGAACGAGGGTGGAGGTGCGGCACTCTTTGCCGGCCCCGGCATCGGGCCTCAGTTTGCAAGTTCCCTTATAACTGCAGGTATTACTCCAGAATTTTTACGAATGCACAGTATCGGTGGCGAGAAAATTGTCGTCGGTGTGGCAAGACATTCCAAGCGGATTATAGATCTGGCTCGCGAGCTGCGGAGCGAAGTACGTGAGGCACTTACCCCTATGGTACTCGCCTGGGGGCTTACGGTGATGGACGTCCTGGGTGACAGAGTGCCCTCCAGGAGGATCGGCGAACAACTCTCTAGTCTGGCATTCATGCTTGTGACATACGAGTCCCGCCTCCGAACGGGCGGCCTGCCGGCGCAATTGTTTGACAAGTTGATTCAGCGACTGCAAGCCGCTGGCGTGACCCCGTCTGGCCGTCGCAATTTCCGGCAGTAAGCGGGTCGAACGGTTGCTCGACTCTGCGGTCCTCCGCGACCATCCAGGTAACCGCCTGCGTATGTAATATGTAGGAGGCCGCTGGGCCTCCACCCGCCGGACGACGCGCCGGTCGCGAAGCGAAGGTCGTCGTGGGCATCGTCCGCGCCGTGCCAGAAAGGCAGGCGTGCGGAGGCCGTGCGACGCGAACCCATCGATTCCGCGACCTCAACGGCGAGGCCCGCTCTCGCCCCCGAAACTCTCGAATCGCCGGCCTCTCGCGGCTGACACCCCGGATTGGTTTACGCGGGGTTACGTTCGCAGCCCGGATGCCACACAAACCGCTCGCATCCGGGACTGTACTCACCGAGGCAGGATCAGGGCTTCTTGCGTTGGTTCTCGTTCACGACCAGACTGAATTGCACTCGGTTGGCTGCTGAAAGCCTCGTCATAAGAAGGCGCGCGAAAACAGGTGGCGCCACTCCTTCGCGGGGAGGTGGAGACGGCTGGCCATGAGTAGGAAGCGAGATTGCGAATGCGTCCGATTTGGCCTGGCGAGGAGATTAGACCGGAAGAGACGCTCTGGCGGTACTTCAGAACCGATCGCCTTATCTCGGCCCTTCGGTCGGGTTCTCTGCATTTTCCGGCTGCACAGCAGTTTGAGGATCCCTTTGAGGGCGCCGTGGCCGTGTTGCCACACGACTGGCCGGTCGATCCTCTTTATCCCGACCTCGACCCTCTTGACGAAGCTTTTGCGGAGTTGCGGCGCCTCACCAAGATTAGCTGCTGGCACCGGGCTGATTACGAATGTAACGCGATGTGGAAGCTTTATGCCGCCGACCGCAAGGGAGTGGCCATTCAGACGACGGCTCAACGACTTCAAGAAGCACTTCTGCCGTTTCGATTGGCCCCGAAATGCGGCGAAGAAGAGCCCCAGTGGGGAGCGGTCCGCTACGTTGACCTCCATAAGGAAAGGCTCAACGTGAGCATGGAACAGATGTTCTTCTTCAAGCACAGAGCGTTCGAGTTTGAACGGGAGTTTCGAGTCGTTATCTCTGTGCGTCAAGCCGAGGAGTTCGGCGTTCCCGTTCCAGCGGACGGTATCGATGTGCCATTTCTTCCTGAGAAGCTGATCGATCGTATCCACCTTGGCCCGCAGCTCTCACGGGAAGATCGCGATGCGATCATTCGCGCCTCCGAGTCTATTGGCCTGCAGGCGGGGCTTGTAACCTCAACCCTCCTCGGCAAACCGCGCTATCATTGAGGTAAATCGGCCTACATCGGTGCCGTGTCCTACAGGGGTTGCGTTCGGCCCCCCAGGCGACACTTCGAACCACTTTCGCGTACATATCAGATAGGCCGCCGCATCGAGTCGGCGGTGAGTATCGCTACGATCGGCGGACGACCGGAAGGGCGCGGAGTGCGCGTCGGCGTGGGCCTTGGGAGGCCGCGCCCACGCGAACTGCATCCGACGACCCGGCCAACCTCTCGCCCCATGAACGTCGCTGGGAATTGACGGCCATCCTTGCCAACGGAATTAGTCGCCTACGCACGGCTGACGCGGTGGCTCCTGATCGCTGTTTGGCTCTGGTGTCGGCCGCGGCGCACGACGCATGACGCTCTGGAAACGAAGCAAGGCGTGGCTGTTCGACCGCGGGTAGCGGCGCGCAACCGAACCCCCCGGCGTCGCTGTTCCGAAGTTTACGTCAGGTCCCCCCTTCAATGTTTGACAAATCCGCAGGTTCTCGCCGCTTGACACCCGGCGGAAGTTGGTTTTTTTGGGGGGGTCGGATGCGACTCGAACCCGGCTGGCCCGCGCAATAAGATGCCCGCACCGGAAGTCGAGAGTGACTGCCCGCGATTTCGTCCCCAACATAAAGGGGCGACTCAGGTCCGCGATCGAACAGGCCGAGCCGAAATCGAGCTTGAGCAATGCCATTCCAGCCACACCCCGCACAATTGCAAGCACTTCGCACCGCCAAGCGGTTCAAAGAGGGAATCCATCCCACGAAGATAGGATCTGAGATCGGGTTGGGTTGCGTCATCCGATTTGAGACCGTCCCCTCACAGGTGATGCAGGCGGAAATCGGCCATCTCTGCGCAAGCGGTGGGAGCAGGGAACTTCTTCAGGATCTGTGCAATCGTGGATACCTGAGGAAGTATGACCGGTATCGGGAGTTCACTGGAGCACCGATTGAGTATCAGACCGAAGACGGGGCGTCGGTGCTTGTCCACGACTCGAACTGGACTCAAATCGAGGTTCGACGCCCCGGCGCAATCGCGCCCGACGGTCAACAGTTCGTCCGGCATTACGCCTGGGCACCCGGTTCCGGGGCGAAGAAGGCCCAGAGCCCGTCAAAACAGAAGCGGGCGAATGGAACGAGGGCGGGCTGTTCCTTCCAGCTGCTGCCCGATGGCTACAAGCTGCTCGATGAGATGGACGCGCGAACGGCCCTCGAAGACTCGAATAGAAACCGCGGCGAGAATCGCCCAAAGAATTCCAAGCCGCGCGGACCGGCATGGGCACGTCTCGAATTGCGCCGGTCGTCCGACGGCAGTGACCATCATGCGCAACTCGATGGGAAGATCATTCGAATCCGCGGAGAAGCAGCCTTCCGTTTGCTTGACGTGCTCCAAGAAAAGAGGGGCGAGCGCGTAAAGGCCGGGGTTCTACAAATCGAAATCCGTCAACGGCCCGACCGAGTGCTGAACCGGCTCGACAAACGACTGCAACGCATCATCGACCGTCCCAAGAAGGGTGGCGTCGGCTACGCGATGCTGTAGTCGGCCATAACTTGGACATTCCTAGGACATTCTTCGCGCGCTTTTTCTTGATCAAGCGCTGGCTAGCATGTCCGGTGCTATGGGAATCAAAACACCACGCCTGCCTGAACCGTCGACGATCCGACGGGAAATCGATTCCTTGCGGGCGCGCATCGCTGAATTGCGGGCGCTGCTTCCATTGGCCGAGGTGCAGCACTTGCGGAGGTCGCTCCGGCAGCGCGATTGCGCCGGGAAAGCGGTGCCGCCTCGATGAGACGGTCCGCCCCAAGCATCGCCGCAACCGAGCGGAACGAATCCGCTCCGTTACCGCCGATTGAGTGTCTGCGTGAACTCGCGGCCATTCTGGCGAACGCCCGCCTTTTGAATAACGCCGCGATTGCGCACGTTCGGCACGAACTGAATGCCATCGACGCCCGCAGGGCGGGAGGCGGGCAGTGAAGCACAAACTTCCCGAAAGGAGCTCTGAGTCTGCGGTGACCAACCGTGTAGCCGGATACGAGATGTGCATCGTTGTTGCGGACATGGGGAACGAGGAGGCTCACTTAGAGTCGCACCGCGCTGATGCGTTGGCAGCCTGGCTCGTGAATGAATGGTTGCGCGGGCATAGCGAGGGAGGCGGATCATGATCGACATCGACCTCGTTCACCGCAACGTGCCGCGCCGCTTGAAGGAGCTCCATCAATGGGTCAATTGGAAATACGTTCAGCGAAATGGGAAGCCGACCAAGGTGCCCGTCGACCCAAAGAATGGCGAGGCCGCTTCCTCCACCGATCCATCGACGTGGGGGACATTCGAGCAAGCATGTGAAGCGGCTCAGCGATCCAGAGGCGTGGCCGGTGTCGGCTTTGTATTCTCGAAGCAGGACCCCTACACCGGAATCGACTTCGATCATTGCGTCGATCCCCAAACAGGGACACTAGAGCCGTGGGCACAAGAGCACCTCGACCGGCTTGCGAGCTACGCCGAGACCAGCCCTTCAGGCGCCGGTGTCAAAACCATCCTCATCGCCCGGAAACCGGGCACGCGATGCAAGCGTGCAATCGAAGGCGGCGCCGTCGAGATTTATGACGCCGATCGTTTCTTCACAATCACCGGCCAACGACTTCCGGGCGCAACTGCCGATATCGAGGAGCGCCAGGCCGAACTTGACGCGTTCTACTCCCTAGTGTTTCCCAACGGCTCATCGCCCCAGCAGTCTCGCATTTCAAACAACGGGCACGTTCTGCTTGAAGATGATGAAATAGTTCGAATTGCCTCGCAGAGTCGGAAATCAGGCGACAAGTTCAGGTCCCTTTGGGAGGGCAGGTGGGAGGGAACTTACGGTTCGCAGAGCGAGGCCGATTCCGCGCTCGTGTGCTACTTAGCGTTCTATTCCAAGAGCGTGGGACAGCTTGATCGACTGTTTCGGCGTTCCGGTCTCATGCGAGCCAAGTGGGACGAGCAACATGGTGCACGAACCTACGGGCAGATGACCATTGAAGGTGCCCTGGCCACAGTGCGAGGGCAATATTCGCCGCGGCGATCCGTGCCAAGCACACCCGATCCCGCCGATTCCTCCATTGGCGTATCACGGCCGGCGATCATTGTGACGGACTTGCAGCTCAGGGACCTTACGAGATGCGCAATCGACGCGCTCCAAAAAGCCAATGCCCCGCCCGTGTTCTTCGTGCGGTCCGGGTCGCTGGTTCGAGTCGTCGGAGATGAAAAGCAAATCGCGACGATCGAGTTGCTCAATGAAACCCGCGTCCGGGCCCGGCTTGCTGACGTTTCGGATTTCTATTCCGTACGGCGCTTAAGGGACTCCGAAATCAGAACAGCGATCGCTCCACCAAAGGCACTAACGGAGAATATTCTTGCCCAAGGGCAATGGCCGTTTCCGCTCTTGCTGGGACTCGTTCGCACCCCAATCGTCCGACCGGACGGCACGATTTGTCTTGCGCCCGGCTACGACCCGGCTACGATGTTGTTCTATGCGCCTGATTCCGGACTGGAGCATCTTCGGATTCCAGATTCTCCGACCAAGGGTGAGATCCAGTCATGCACTCGATCGCTGCTTGATCTCATCGGGGAATTCCCTTTCGTGGATCAAGCGAGCAAGTCAAACGCGCTTTCGCTGCTCTTTTCCATCCTGCTTCGGCCTGCCATCCGTGGCCACATACCGTTGTTCATCTTCGACGCCCCCGCTCAAGGAACTGGGAAGACGCTTCTGGTAATTGTGCTGGTCACGATTGCTGTTGGGGGTCTTTCAGTTGAGGCCGTGCCATCCAAGCAAAACGAGGATGAGTGGAGGAAGAAGATCACGTCACTGTTGATGGCATCTTCTCCAGTCGTTCTGTTGGACAACGTTCCCGAAGATGCGTGTCTCGATTCTCCTGCCTTGGCCGCCGCGATCACGGGGGCGGAATGGTCAGATCGAATCCTCAGCAAGAGCCTGACGATACGAGTGCCCTCACGAGCTATTTGGGTTGCGACGGGCAACAACTTCCGCGTGGCCGGCGACCTGCCGCGCCGATGCATTTCAGTCCGTCTCGACGCTCAGAAAGAACGTCCCTGGGAGCGCAGCGGATTCCGAATTGCCGACATCGAGGCGCATGCACGCGAGAACCGCGGTGAGCTTCTTTCGGCCGCGCTGACGATTGTTCGCGGCTGGTTCTCCGCAGGTTGCCCACGGGTAACGATGCGTCCGTTCGGGAGTTTCGACGAATGGGCAGGCATCATCGGTAGCGTGTTGTCGTTCGCTGAAGTGCCGGGTTTCCTTGATAACCTCGACGAGACGCGCTCGGTGCAAGATGAAGACAGCCGCCAGTGGGCGACACTTTTCGATGCCTGGTGGTCACGTTTTGGCGATAGACCAGTTACGGTCGCACGACTCTTCTCGGCGATGTTCGCAGAGAATGCTGTCGATCCGGTTGAACTTCCCGATGCCATGCTGGTCTCGAAAGACGGTGGCCCCGGCTCATTACGGCGTTCGTTGGGCAGACATTTATCGCGCATGACGGGGCGCGTCTTCAACGACCGCAAGCTTTGCGATGCAGGGGAAAACACACATTCCAAAGTTCGCACTTGGACGCTTAAGCCCCTGTTCACAGGCGATTCCGTCGAGCTTAACCCCGCTAACCCCGCAGGATTGCGGGGTCAGCTCAATGGAAACCCCGCAGCGGGAGACGTTGAATGACAAGCACTTATGGTCGTTTGCGGGGTTATCGGGGTTTGATTCGTATTGCCCGCGCACGCGCGCATGCGCGCGCGTGAGAAACTGGAACGGGCTCAGAATAACCCCGCAATACCCGCAAACCCCGCAACGCGGTCCTTGATTTCCGGGGCGAGTTGAGGGAAGGGTGTGGCGATCTCGAACGCGAGGAGGAAACATGATTCTGAACGAAACGCGCTCCGCCGTTGCGTACCTTCGCCGCTCGACCGACCGCCAGGAGCAGAGTCTGGCCGACCAACGGTCGGAGATCCGGCGTTGGGCAAAGGAAAACGGGTACACGCTTCTTCGTGAATACGTCGACGACGCCATCTCGGGCACTTCCGCCGACAAGCGCCCGGAGTTTCAACGGATGATCGCTGACGCTCAGCGTGGCAATTTTGATGCGGTCATCGTCTGGAATTCCGACCGCTTCTCCCGTGGCGATATCACAGAGACCGAGTACTATCGATACCTGCTTCGCAAGGCGGGGGCCGTTCTCTTATCCGTGACCGAAGACTACCTCGCTCGCGAGGGGATCGACGGCGACGTATTACGGACTGTGAAGCAGTTTCAAAACCGCCAATTCTCAATAAGCCTGTCGCAGAATACGCTGCGTGGCCAGATATCTTCGGTCTTGTCAGCGTCCGACCCAGGGCGGATTACGCCCTACGGCTACGACCGGGAGATCGTTGGCCCGGACGGCTCCCCGCTCTATCGCATCCGTTTCATGCCCGGCGGAAGCCGGCAGGTCTATGACCGGGACGGACGCCTCCAAGCGACCTACGTTAAGGGCCAATCTCTCAAGAAGCCTGGCAAGGAATGCCGCGCCCGGCTGGTTCTCAGCGAGGGCCGGCGTGTAAAGGTCGTGCGCGACATCTACAGATTGTGCATAGACGGTCGGGGATTCAAGGGTATTGCCGATGACCTCAACCGGCGGGGTGATGCGAGCCCTCGCGGTCATCTGTGGAGCTTCACGAGCGTAAAGTCTCTGCTCGAGAATCCGGTGTACCGCGGCGACATTGTCTGGAATCGAAGAACTGAATCGAGATTCTACGCCGTTCGCAATGGTCGGGCGGACCAGATGAAGGCACACAGAGAATCGGGCCGCCCGGAGGCCATGCCCAAGGACGACTGGATTATCATCGAGGATGCCGTTCCCGCGATCGTAGACCGTACTACATGGGATCGCGCCCAGGTGATGGTTAGACGCCGATCCGAAGCCAAGGGAGGAGGAGGCAAGCAAACGAATCGCTGGCTCCTCAGTGGCGTGCTTAGATGCGGTGAATGTGGAAGCCTGTTCTGGGGTGAACGGAAGCGCAAAGGACGTATCCCCGGTCGCGCCGAGGTCGTCACGAACTACTATACCTGCTCCGGCCGATGGGCATACGGAGAGAACGGTTGCCGCCAGTCCACGCATGTAAAGGCCGATCCCCTTGAGACATGGGTACTGGAGAGATTGCAGCAGCTTGTGTTGGCCGATAGTCGCGGCGTGGACGACGCTATCGACCGGTTCGTCGCTCTGATGAACAAGACGCACGTCCAGGAGCCGGATACGAAGCGAATCGAACGAGATCTGAGGGAAATCGAAACGACGGTAAATGGAATCCTCACCGAGATTGACCCTGCCAATCTACCGCTTCTGAATGACAGGTTGACCCAACTGCGTCGGCGGAAGGAGCAGTTGGAGGGCGAGTACCGGCTTGCACAGTCAAACCGCAACTCGTGTGACGAAAAGGCGTTACGAACCTGGGCGCGAAGTCGAATTGGCGGTTTGGCAGACGCGATGGCTGGCCGACGTAATGAGCACGTTCGGTGCGTTCTGGCGAGCTACGTGGATGAAATTGTGATTTACCCTGCGGCCAAGACTGGGGTCATGCGGGTCAATTCCGCATTGCGGGGTCTGATGGACGAGGGACAGGATTCGAAGAAGTCTCGCGAAATCGGGCGGAAGCGGGGACAGGCGAACGGGTCGGCAACGCGGCGGTCGCCTGGAGGTAAACTAGAGGGAACGAAACCGCCCTCAAAACGACACGTCGCGTGCAAGGGAGACTTTTTCGACCTTTCGTTCGCTTGTGGAAACCTTCCCCTCCTCAGCATGATAAGTCACATGGCGAGGCTGTCGCCGACTTCCAGCGGCCGTCGAAGATAGTGCGCTGCAATTTACAGGTGATTGTTGCGTGCCGCGCGCCGGCGCACGACCATTCCCGACACAGCTTCTTCAGTTCCAAGCCTCCGCGAATGGGATTTCTCCTGAGCGGATTAGGGGCAGGCCGAGCAGTGAGGGTTTTCCCCTACAATCGCAGTGAGGAACTTTTGGCGAATTACGGCCTAACGACAAGAGATCGGACTTCGGTCTGAAGATGCCGATATCAACCACGGGATTGTCATTGACGGCATTCGATGAGCATGAATTGGGTGCGGTCACTCACTTTACGACTCATTTGACTCAGAGGTTCTGCCGGATCCGGGGGCTGTACAATTCGAATGTGCCCACCGCTCCGCGGGGAAATGGTCATGTCGTCATGCCTTCTTCAAGGTGCATTCGCCGAGAAAATCCTTGACAGTCTCGATGCGCACATCGCTGTCGTCGACGCAAGAGGCACCATTATTGCCGTCAATGCCGCTTGGCGTCATTTTGCCGAACTTAACGGCCCAACTTCCAGGAGCGTATGCGAAGGCGCCAACTATTTTGAAGCGTGCGAGGCGGCGGGCGGAGAGGATCGCGAGACCGCGCAGTCCTTTGCCGGTGCTGGCCGGGAAATCCTTGCGGGCACGCGCAAGTGCTTCGAATGCGAATACCCATGCCACTCACCGAACGAGCAGCGGTGGTTTCTGGGCCGAATTACGCGCGTTGTCGAAAACGGTGAGGCGTATCTGGTCATCGCCCACGAGAACATCACGGCCCGCTGGCTCGCCGAGGCCAACCAGCATATCTCCGAGGCACGAGACAAAGCAATTATCGCCACAGCGCACGACGCCATTGTTGTTGCCGATGCGAGAGGCACGATCATGGATTGGAACGCCTCGGCGGAACGCATCTTTGGCTTCACGGCCGCGGAAGCCATCGGGAGCGATATGACAGGGCTGATCATTCCTGCCGAATGCCATGAAAAGAAACGTGCGGCGTTGAACCAATTCGCGATCGCCGGGAAGGGGCCTGCTGTCGGCCGACCAATGGAACTTACGGCATTGCGGAAGGATGGAACGACGATTCCGATCGAATTGACTCTCTCCGCTTATAGGTCCAGTGAGGGCTTCCACGCTGTCGGAATCGCCAGAGACATATCCCGCCGGACCGCCGAGCAACAGCAGTTGGTCGAGTCCGCAGAACTCCTCGAGAAAATTGTCTCCCACATCCCGTACTACGTATTTTGGAAAGACCGTGAGTTAAAGTATCTCGGTTGCAACGAAAACTTCGCCCGGATTGCGGGGTTGGATGGGCCGGAGAGTATCAAAGGACTGACGGACTTTGATATGCCCTGGGGCGCGACCGAGGCTGGCTGGTATCGGTCGTGCGACCAGAAGGTGATGGAGTCAGGCCGCCCGATCACAGACATCGAAGAAACTCAGCAACGTTCCGACGGCTCTCAAGCGACGCTGCTTACCAGCAAAGTGCCGCTTCGTGGTTCGGACGGATCGATTTTCGGCATTCTCGGCATTTTCGCCGATATTACCGAGCGCAAGGCGGCCGAGGTTCAACTGAATAATGCCCTCGAGGACGCGACGCGGAAGCGGCGCGAACTGGAGGGACTATTACGGGCGGCCCAAACCGTGCTTGAGCATGATTCGTTTGCGGAGTCGGCCCGAGATATCTTCTCCGCCTGCAAGACGCTTGTTGGCGCTACTTCCGGATACGTTGCGCTTCTCGCAGAAAGTGGTGTGGAGCACGAAGTCCTGTTCCACGACGCCGGAGGGGAAGTTTGTTCGGCCGATCCGAATGCACCCATGCCTATCCAAGGCCTGCGCGCCGAAGCGCATCGTTCGGGCCGTTGTGTATTCGATAACGCTTGCGCAGCATCTGATTGGGCAAAGTTCACGGCCGAAGGCCATATTCCACTTGAGAATGTCCTATTCGCCCCACTGGTGCTGGATGGCAAAGCTATTGGACTGCTTGCTCTGCGTAACAAACCGGGCGGATTCACGAGGGAAGATGCTGACCTTGCTCAAGCGTTTGGCGAGTTGGCGACTATTTCGCTCCGCAGCGCCCGAAGTGTCGAGCTCCTGCGTGTCAGTGAACTGCGCTGGTCCAACCTGGTCCGGAATATTCCTGATGGAATCGTCCAGTTGGATTCCGAAGGCCGTATTGTGGATACGAACCCCGCGGCCTCACTGATCCTTGGACTCCCGGTCCAGGAACTTGTGGGCCAGACCTTTAGTCAATTGGGGCTTTTCGAAGAGACGGCGCTGGCGGGGCTACAGCTGGAGTTCACGTCATTGCTGTGGGGGAAAGGCGATACGCGGTTTATGGTTGACTTCCATCATCACGACGGTCGTCATGTAATTGCCGACGTATCTGCGCTTTCGCTAGGTGAAACATTGCCATGCCGTGTACTGGCCGTCTTCCGAGATGTCTCGGACCGGGAAAAGTCCACGCGCCACATTCAGCTCTTAATGAATGCACTTCAGGCCAGCAACGAAGCGATCGTTATAACGGACCGGTCGGCACGAATCGAGTGGGTAAACGACGCATTCGAGTTGTTGACGGGGTACACTCGCGAGGAAGCCATTGGCGGGAATCCGCGCAGATTGAAGAGTGGCCGTCACGGGCAGGCGTTCTACGAAGAGATGTGGAGAACGATTCTGAGCGGCCAGGTCTGGACTGGCAAACTTAAGAATCGCCGCAAGGATGGCACGGTGTATACAGAACGGATGACGATTACACCAGTGCGGATCCATAGCAATGACGTAACGCACTTTGTGGCCATCAAGGCGGACGTGACGTCGGAAGAAGCAGAGGAATCACAGAGACTGCAGACGCAAAAGCTTCAGTCTATCGGGCAGCTCGCTGCGGGGATCGCCCATGAGATTAACACGCCGACTCAATTCGTCAGCGACAACACCCGCTTTCTTCGGGAGAGTGCTGGCGATCTGGTACAGGCAGTCCAGAAGTGTAGGGATCTGCTCAAGGATGGTGACTCGCCGGAAGTTGCCAAGCGGGCCGAGGCGCTGGAGCGCGCGTTGGAGGCACTCGATTTCGCTTTCATTTCCGAGGAAGTTCCGAGAGCCATCGAGCAGTCGTTGGAAGGACTTGAGCGTGTGACGCGCATCGTGCGGGCGATGAAGGATTTTTCCCATCCAGCGACGAACGAACGCTCGCCGGCCGATCTGAACAAGGCCATCGAGAGCACTGTCACCATTGCTCGGAACGAGTGGAAATATGTTGCCGACCTTGATTTGCGGCTGGCGCCGGACTTGCCTTCCGTGCCGGTCGCCCTCGGCTCGTTCAACCAGGTCATTTTGAATCTAGTTGTTAACGCTGCCCATGCAATTGAGGAGAAGATAGGCAGGAATTCCGGCAACAAAGGATGCATCACCGTAGAGACCAGAGACCTGGGTGAGCTTGTGGAGATTCGAGTTTCCGACACTGGCTCAGGTATCGCCGCGGAGAATCGCCCGAAGGTTTTCGAGCATTTCTTCACAACCAAGGCCGTCGGAAAGGGAACTGGCCAAGGCCTTGCTGTCGCGCGGTCGGTGATCGTCGAACAGCACGGCGGGTCCATCGAGTTCGAGTCGGAGCCGGGCGTGGGAACCACGTTCGTGATCCGATTGCCCTTGGCTATTTCTCGGAAAGGCGCCGATTGATGCCCGCACATCCAGCACGGATTCTCTTCGTTGACGATGAACCGGCCGTTCTGGATGGGCTGCGGCGGATGATGCGATCGCAATCGCATCGGTTCGTTTCGAACTTCACGGATGATTCGATCAAAGCGCTTCAGGCATGCGTAGCGGGCGAAGTAGACGTACTCGTATCCGACTGCACGATGCCCGCGATGGATGGCTTCGCGCTAATAACGCAGTTGCGGGCCACGCCCGAAGGCCGCCGCGTGCCAGTGATCTTCCTTTCAGGTCGCCAGGAAGCGGAACTCAAGCGCGAGGCGCTCGACCTTGACGCCGCAGACCTGCTCAGCAAGCCGGTGCAGTTCGAGGAACTTCTCGCCCGATTGCGCAACGCGCTGCGCATCAAGACTTTCGAGGATGAATTGAACGAGCAGAATGCCCGGCTCGACCGGCGGGTGCTGGAACGCACGGCCGCCTTGGAAGACTCACGCCGCGAGATCCTTTGGCGCCTGGCCAAAGCCGGCGAGCTGCGCGACGAACAAACAGGGCACCACGTACTTCGCGTGGCATGGTACAGCTTTCATGTCGCCAAGGCACTTCGGCTCGACGACGATTACTGCGGAGAGTTGCTAATCGCAGCTCCCTTGCACGATGTCGGCAAGATCGGAATTCCCGATCACATTCTCCGCAAACCGGGACCTCTCACCGCGGCGGAGTGCGCGGTGATGCAGGAGCACTGCCGGATTGGCGAGGCCATCCTCCGAGAGCGGCCGCCGATGGCCATGATGCTGGAGAGGATGAGTCCGAACGCGTGCGCCGATCCGGTCTACCCGGCGCTGGCAATGGCTGCCAGGATTGCCCTGGGCCATCATGAGCGTTGGGATGGGCGTGGCTATCCGCGGGAGCTTCGCGGTGACCAGACGCCGCGGGAAGCGAGAATTGTCGCCGTTGCTGACGCGTTCGACGCGATCTGCGCCGAGAGGCCCTACAAGCCGGCGCTGCCGTTCGATCATGCGGTGAGTGTCATTCGGGCGGAGGCGGGGGCGCAATTCGACCCAGTGATCGTACGTGCCTTCGAGTCTGCCATTCCGGCTATTCGAGTGACGCAGGCGAAGCTCGCCGACGACGCCACGGCGCTCGAATTGGTGAGCGTGTTATGAAAAAGCACATTCTGTTCGTGGATGACGAGCCGCGCATTCTGGACGGACTGCGCCGCATGCTGCGAGGCATGCGCGATACCTGGGACATGCACTTCGTAGAAAGTGGAGAAGCGGCGATCGACCGACTCCGAATGCACCCATTTGATGTTGTCGTTTCCGACATGCGTATGCCAGGAATGGACGGCGCGCTGCTGCTGAACGAAGTTCGGGAGACTTACCCGCACATCGTGCGCATCATACTCTCGGGACATTCCGATAATGAGATGATCCTCCGTTCTGTGGGACCGGCGCATCAGTACCTGGCCAAGCCCTGTGATCCTGACCGGCTTCGCCAGTGCGTCGAACGAGCGATCGCTTTACGGGCTGTCGTTCACAACGACAAGTTGGAACGCACGATTGGCGGCATCGAGTCCTTGCCGAGCCTGCCAACTCAGTATGTCCAGGTCCAAGAAGAGTTGTCGTCCCCAGAGCCATCCATCTGCCGGTTGGGCAAGATCATCGAGCAGGACGTGGGGATGACGTCGAAAGTCCTCCAGCTGGTCAATTCGGCCTTTTTCGGTCTCCGTCATGAAGTATCAAGTGCCGCAGAAGCGGTAAAGCTCCTGGGGCTTGACATCGTCGGCTCGCTGATCTTGACGATGCACGTATTCCGCCAATTCGACGGCGCGCGTTCGGCCGGCATTGCCATTGAACGCGTCACGGCGCACTCGCTGGGTGTTGCGACATTCGCCCGCGCCATCTGTCGAAGCGAGGAAGCCGAGAAGACTCTTATGAGCCATGCTTTTCTGGGCGGCCTGCTGCACGATGCCGGCAAGCTCATCTTGGCGAATTGCCACCCCGGGGAGTACGAACTGGTCTTGCAACGCCACGGCGAAAAGCCCGATATTGAACTGGAGAGGACGATTTTCGGCGTGACGCACGCGGAGGCGGGAGCCTATCTTCTCGGACTTTGGGGGCTGCCGGATGCTCTGGTGGAAGCTGTGGCATTTCACCACACGCCCTCTTCCACTCCGCTGTCAGACTTTGCACCGCTCACGGCAGTCCACGTCGCCAATGCGCTGGAGCACCGGGGAGAGGACGACGATGAACTCGAGGAGGTGGTCGATATTGAGCATTTGGTCCGCCTGAACCTCAACCACCGGCTTCCGGATTGGGAGCAGGCATGTCAATCGAATGTACGGTCGGGGACAGCAATATGAACCGTCGTGTGCTGTGCGTGGACGATGAGCCGCACGTCCTTGACGGCTATCGCCGAAATCTGCGCAATCAATTCGACTTGGACGTTGCCACAGGCGCCGCCGAGGCGCTCGAGTGCTTACAGCGAGGCGAACCATACGCCGTGATCATATCCGACATGCGAATGCCAGGTATGGACGGTGTCGCGCTGCTGACCGAGATTCGCCAACGCGCGCCTGACACCGTTCGCATGATGCTCACCGGCTGTGCCGAGCTAACCGTGGCGATCGATGCCGTCAACGCAGGCAACGTCTTTCGATTTCTGACCAAACCCTGTCCCCCCGAGACCCTCGCCGCCGCACTAAATGAAGGCCTGCGGCAGTTCGAGCTGGTTCAGGCAGAAAAAGTGCTTCTCGAGCAGACGCTGCGCGGTTCGATCAAGGTACTCTGTGAGGTCCTGTCCCTTGCCAATCCAATGGCGTTCGGTCGCGCTGATCGGCTGCATCGCCTTGTCCGGGCACTGGCGCGAGTCTTGGGCGTAAAGCACGCATGGCAGGTTGAGATCGCCGCCATGCTCTCGCAACTCGGTTGCATCGCTCTCCCGCCAAACGTTCTCGACAAAGCGTACCGCGGCGGCGGCCTATCCGATGCGGAGCAGAAAGCAGTCGCCGAGCATCCCGTGCTCGGCGCAGCGCTGATCTCCCACATTCCAAGGCTCGAGCCAGTCGCCGCTCTCGTCCGCGAGCAGAATCGACCGGAAACCGAGGCGCCCATAGGCGCACGCATTCTCAAGCTGGCGGCCGAATTCGATCAACTCACACAGCAAGGGCTCTCCGAGGTTGATGCGATCTTACGATTGCGAGAGCGAGGCGGTCAGGACCAAGAGCTGCTGAACGCTTTGCAGTCGGCGCTTCGCGTGGATGAGCAATTCGAGCGGCACGTGTTGGCGCCGGCCGATCTGCAGAACCACATGATTCTGGCAGAAGACGTCAGAACAAGCGACGGTCTCCTGCTGGTGCTCCGCGGGCAACAGGTGACTTTGGGTATGAAGCAACGCCTGGTGAACTTCGCGGAAAGCGGACGGCTTAGCGATCGGCTGCAAGTTCTGGTTCGTAAACCGCGGTGAGTGCCGGACGCACTGAGTGCTGTCAATGGCCGCGTTCAGGAGTGAACTAATGCAACGTACTGTCCTTCTGATTGACGATGAACCCCATGTACTGGAAGGGCTGAAGCGCGCCCTCCGCAAAGAAGGCTACCGGTTGGTGACCGCCGCCTCGGCGACGGAAGCTGGATTCGTAGTCGAAACGGATCGTGTTGATCTGATCGTGACCGACGAGCAAATGCCTGGCATAACTGGCACAGAATTCCTGGCGCGCTTGCAGGAAAAAATGCCCAGCATCATCGGAATCGTTCTGACAGGCCAGCCGACGCTCCAATCAGCGCTCACCGCGATCAACCGAGGAAATGTCTACCAATACTTCACTAAACCCTGCAACGAAGTCGAATTGGCCATGGCCATCCGTCGAGCAATGGAACAGAAGGAGCTTTTGGAAAAGAGCCAGAAACTGCTTGACCTCGCCAAGCGGCAATCCGCCCTAATCGAAGAGGCCCGGATTCTCCGACGCATGCAGTCGATGTCTCACCGCGAGCGTAGCGCGGTGGTGACAAGAGAGTCTCCACCCAAGACAACCCGAGAATTGCTTGAGCAAATCGAGGACGAGCTTGAACGTAGCAAGGACATGCTATCGCAAGACGATCCATCAATATTCTGATTTGCGAATACCCGGGCTGAAGCGAAGTTATACATGGCATTGCCGCGAGCAAGGCGCAGCCTCGAAGGGAGCGTGCATTGCGGAGCCGGATCGAGCGTACTTCGTTGACCGTGTCCCGGTTGCAGCTACATCCTCGGCGTTCAACACAGCGTAATATTCCTCAGCACGGGAAGTCTCTTCCCGACCCATGCCCAGCCCAAGTCCAGTATTGCAACCGCGATACCGCCGATCCGCTGCGCGCGCCTGCTCGACGGCACCGACGGCGCGGGCTGCATCGTGCTCCGCGTCCAGCACTACGGCCACGTTGGTGAGCATCCGGCTTGGAACGGCGTGCCGCGTGAAGGACCCAGCTTCACATCCGCAGGGAGAGGCGGAGCGGCCGTGGAACCACTTCCTGGAGGCGTCGCCACCGCCCGGGCCGATGGTGCACGGCGCGTTGATTTTCGGGTGTGGATCCACGTTTAAGAAATAGTTGCCAAGCGAACCGAGGAAGACCAGCAACAACCGCATTGCATGAGATCGAAGGGGCTGACAATCTCCGTCGGTGGCGCGAAAAGCTGCTGA
>JAGFJJ010000041.1 GCA_024102815.1 Phycisphaerae bacterium | reverse complement strand
TGGCGGTGGCGTTGGCGGAGCGCGGCACGGAGCTGATCGCACCGGAGCGCCGCACCCGCAAGCACAAGGGCCAGGAAGGAAGCAAGCTGCGGCGCTACGCGCGGCGCTGGACGGTGGAGCGCACGATCGCGTGGTTCCAGCACTTCCGCCGGCTGTGCATCCGCTGGGAGAAGTCTACCCGTCTGTACCACGGCTTCCTGCATCTGGCCTGCGCCATTCTGTTGATTCGACAGGTTTAGGGATAGGCTCTACGAATGACGATCCTAGCCAATCTCCTGCCGACATCGCGTTGGTCGTCTCTATCTGAGAGGCACAAAGCGTCGTGGCACAACTACGCTGACTTCTATCGCTTTCGTTGGGTGAACGATGGATCGCTAAAACCTAGCGACCTTTACTGCTATCTGTGCGCTCGCTTTGGTCTGCCCAATGGACCGACAATGGCGTCGCGTAGCCCAACCACAGAGAATATCTACCAATGGCACTTTGTCGTCGGGTGTGATAATGCTGTCATCCATTTCATCAGTCGTGTGGATCGCTTGGAGATCGTTCCCGAGATTGATACAGCCGCATCACCAGAGGAGTGGTCTGCCTTCGTTACTGCGATCAAATGTTCGTTTGGCACGTCCGGCGCAGAGATGGCGCAAGTTCGAAAGAGGATGGAGAAATGGAAGCTGTTTGTAAATCCCTTCGCGCGACTCTCTGGAATCATCTCGAAGCTGGAGGCCCAACTCCAGGACCGGAGTGTGCCCTCGCTTCCACGCCTTCCTGAGAGCGTTGATCCGTCCACTGCGGAGAATGTACAGCACGCGTTAAATGCGTGGTCAGAGCAGGTCAGCACACTCAAGACTGCGGGTCTAGCGACTCGCATGCTGGTTCCAGTATGGGGAGAAGCATTCGTTAATCTTCTTCTGTTCGTACTGGCAAGGCCGGAACTAAAGAACGATCGCAGGATATTCGAGAGCGCCATCCGGCAACAGATCGACGTCCGCATAGCAGCCCTGAGTGTCAACTGCGTTGGGTTCGCTCGCGCCGTTGATCGCACGCATGACTCGTTTGTACGGTTCCATACTCTAATGAACAGGCGTAACGACATCCTGCACGGCAACATCGATCCAAGAGCGCTCGAATTCGGTACGGTAAGCTTCGATCAGGTTCAGTACGGAGAGAACAGCCCGGTTCATCAGGTGCCGGTCTTTGAGGACGATCAGAACCTCGCATATCGGCTCTTAGAAGGATGCACAAGAGATATTGCCCCAAAGGACGCGCTCGCGGACATCGCGATCGTCCGGGACTTCACCGCATTCATGCTCGACAATTTGCACCCGAAGCACCGGCAGATGGTTGAGCTCGTGAAAGATAGCGAACACCTCGGGTGGGAGGACGCACGAGAACGCGTCGGCGTCCTGTTTCCGCAAATCATGCCCTTAGCGTTAGTCGATTCCCCTTAAGGTCAAGGACGAGTCGTGCCCGTAGAAGTGGTCGAAAAGTTCGACAGCCGGCTCGTCACCACCGGCGCGAACCCGTCGGTCGAGCTGCGCTACACGATCCGCGGCACCAACGAGGACGTCGAGGCCCGCAACGCGCTCGTCGCCGAGTCGCCGACGCTCTACGACCCCTGGGGCGGCGGGCTCGTCTTCCTGCTGCGCGACACGGTCAGCGTGCAGCCGGTCGGCGACCTGCTGTGGGAGGGCGTCGTCCGCTACGGCGCGATCCCGCAGACGAACGAGAGCGTCTTTTCCTTCGACACCGGCGGCGGCAGCCAGCAAGGTAGGGTGCGTTGCGGACGGAGATAGGGATCTCACCTGTTTCGGTCACGCATTCGGCGTCCGCAACGCACCACCCCCGCCGCCGCGAACGATCAAACCTTATTCCAGGCCCGTCCCAAACCGCCAAGCGCCTGAACGCGTAACCCGCTAATCCGCCGTCAATCCCCGCCACCCACCAACAACCACCCCCCGCCCCCCTCGAAATCCCCCACCCCCGCGTGAGCAGCCGGATAGCGTGTTGCAGGCGTCGCACGCTGCGCTGTCTCCTAGCCGACGAGCGTCCCACGTCCGAATCACACCATCTCGCAAGTATTGTGAGGCGTGCTATCCGGCCGCATAGCCGCGTTACCCGTGCTCCCACCACGCCAATAGCCGGAACATTACCATGATCATCACACCGCCGACAAACAGTACCAGGGCTAAGAGAACGCCGGTCGACTCACCGTCTTGGAGTAGGCACCCAAACGGACTGCCCATCGCCATGCAGCCGCCGACGAGCATTCCGAACTTCAGCGACTTGCCCGTATGCTCGATCGTCTGCACCTTCGGCGGTGCGTAAGACGGCTCGTACGCATGCGACACCGGCTGTCGCTCGACCGGTGGCACCGCTCTCGCTGGCACGACAGGCTCGATTCGCAGAACCATAATTCCGAGCCGGTGTGCGTATCGCTCAGCTTCTAAATAGTCGCCCGCCGTCACCGTGACGGAAACGTCTTCGCCACTGTCGCGGAACGCACCGCTGACCTGAAACTGCATGCAAGTGCCCCTGCCCCGCCCCCCGCAACTGCCGACGCAACAACCAAGTATGACCGATCACGCTGCAGACCGGATACAGCCCACGCGGAAGCAACTGCGAAGTCCGTTGTGCCCGCCCATGATACCGTGCCGTGATACCGAGTAAATCACGAATCCGCTGCGTGCGCACAAACCTACTACGTCACTTCCATCTCGCTGACCGGCTGCCGGTGTGCGCGTGCTGTCTATACGCGCTTGTGTGGCCTCATCGACGTTGTGCGTTACGGTGTCTCCGGTCGCCAGATTGACGATTACCTGCCTCGACGGTCCTGCAAAGTATGCCACGTCGGCGTCAACGATCCAACTGCTGGCGATAGCTCGGTCGCCGGCAACAACGGGCCATCGAGTTCTGCACGCCGAACTGTCGTCCAAGATGATGTACGCGGTAGCAAGGTAGGGTGCGTTGCGGACGCCGACAAGAACCTCGCCTGTTGAAGGTTACCGCCTCCGGCGTCCGCAACGCACCACCCCGCCGCCACGGGCGTTCAAAGCTCGTCCCGCCCCCCAACCTAATCGTCTGAACGCCTGAACCCTTAAACCCGCCAGCCCGCACCAATCCCCGCCACCCACCAACAACCACCC